>NZ_DAIUCE010000068.1:0-10217 GCF_036846325.1 Ligilactobacillus sp.
TTAAAATGCAAAAAATAATACTGCCTTTTAAAGCAAAAATTCGAGGCTGAATGCCTCGAATTTTTTTAACGTCGTTGAGTGAAGTCAGCCTGAACTCAGTTGTCCGCTTCAGCATTTTCCAGTTCATCCAGAATCCGGTCGCATTCATAGATGTCAAATCCCTTGCGAAAAAGCGCAGCCTTGATTTTATTGCGCCTTTTGGTCAAGTTGATTCGGCTGTTCTTATGCCAGAGTTTTTCTGTCAGCAGCCGTAGATTTTCATATTCCTGATTGTCGTCCCTTGTCAGATTCAAGGATTGTCTGACCTGCGATGCCAGTTCTGATGAATAACCCCTGTTAAGCAATGTTTGCGTAATTTTTTGATTGCATTCATTGAATGATTTCTTCTTCGATTTGGCGACTGTTTTTTTCGCAAGTTTCAAAGCGTTTTCCATTTGCATTTCAGCAGGATATTCAAGCAGCGCATCCTCCGTGTCATATGGACTGATGCCTTTTTCCCTTAAGGAATTCGCAATGACTCTAGGACCCTTGTCAGTTGTTTTTGCCATGGTTCTGACGTAGCTTTTAGCGTATTCAGAATCATTCAGCAGTTTCATTTCCGTCAGTTTTCTGATGACGGATTCAATGATGTCGACTTCCAAGCCTTCCTTTGCCAATTTCTGACGTGTTTCTTTTTCAGTTCTCAACGAATAGCCCAAATAATCGAGTGCCTTGTTCAAAGCCTTGGAAAGATTATCCGCTTTAAGAATCTCTTCCAGGTCGGCAGCATCCAGTTCCTTTCCCTTTGACAGCCGAAACTTGACCAAAACGTCTTCCGAAACCGAAAAAGCGTAGTTTCCGTCTATAAAAACGTTGAAACGACCTGGACGTTTTTGAGCGGTGATTGAGGTTATTTTTTGGTTCATTGTTCAAAAACCCCCTTGAAAACATTGTAATGCGAAAGTATATTCGCGTCAAATTCAAGCGCATTGTGTTATAATCTAAGAGCCAAGAAAATGAAAGGAAAAAATGATGCATCAAAAGAAGTTTACAGGAAAAGTCTATTTAAAAAAGGGTCAGACGATTCACGTCAAAATCAAGCGCTTGGGAATCAACGGTGAAGGAATCGGATATTATAAGAGAAAGATAATTTTCATTCCGGGAGCGTTGCCAGAGGAATTCGTCAAAGCCAAAATTACGGAATCAAACAGAAACTATGCAAAGGCAAAATTGCTTGAAATAGTGGAAAAATCAAGTCAACGGGTCGATCCGGTCGATCATTATGACGTTGGCGGAATCGAACTGGAGCATTTAAACTACGATGCACAATTGGATTTCAAGCGGGACGTTATTCTGCAAGCTCTTGAAAAATTCAAGCCGCATGGATACGAAAGAATTGAATTGCGCAAGACAATCGGGATGAAGAATCCGTATCATTATCGCAACAAGGCGGCCTTTCAAGTCAGGGCGACAAGGTCCGGCAAGTTGATTGCCGGACTTTACAAACCTGAAAGTCATCATCTTGTTGACCTGCCGACATTTGAAACACAGCGGAGACTGACGCTTGAAATCATTCGCAAAACGCTCGCTTTAATGGAAAAATGGCATGTTTGTGCTTATGATGAGCGAACAGGCAAGGGAACGGTAAAGACGCTGGTCGTCAGAGAGGCATTTGCGACAAATGAGGCTCAGCTTGTTTTCGTCACGAATGAGCGTTTCATTGCCCATGCCTCTGAAATTGCAACGGAACTCAGAACTGAATTTCCCCAGCTGGTTTCAGTAATGCAAAATTACAATCCTGGCAGAACATCGCTTGTTTATGGTGATGAAACGACGCGTATTTACGGAAGGGATTATATTGTCGAAAAACTTGGCGACGTTTCGTTCAAACTTTCAGCAAGGGCCTTTTTTCAGATGAATCCGATTCAGACGAAGAAAATGTATGACGAAGTTAAGCAGGCCCTGGATCTCAAGCCGGGTGAAAGATTGGTCGATGCATATTGCGGGGTCGGAACAATCGGGCTTTACTGTGGAAAGGAAGCCGGACTCGTGTTGGGGATGGATGTTGTTTCAGAGGCGATTTCTGATGCAAGGGAAAATGCTGCGATGTCAGGAATTGAAAATGCCGTTTATGAAGAGGGGGATGCCAGACAGGTTTTTGCCAAATGGGAGAGAGACGGGCAGGAATTTGATGCTTTGGTTGTTGATCCGCCGAGAACGGGACTTGACGATGAAACAATCAAGGTTATTTTACGTAGTAAGCCGAAGAAATTCGTTTACGTTTCCTGCAATCCGTCGACGCTTGCAAGAGATCTGGTCAGTCTTGTCTCAAAGTATGACGTCAGCTATATTCAGCCGGTCGACATGTTTCCGCAAACGGCACGGACCGAAGCAGTGGTCAAGCTTGATTTGAAGTCCGAGTAAAAAACTTTAGGAATATTCATGAATATTTGGTATAATTAAAGTGGTATCGGTGTAATTGCACCTGTGCTTATAACTCAGAAAGCAGGGATAATATGCGTCATTCGAACGGACCCAGGGAAGGCGAATTTATTACCATAAAAAGTTATAAACACGATGGCAGCTTGCATCGAACGTGGCGCGATACGATGGTGCTCAAAACCAGTGAAAATGCACTGATCGGCTGCAATGACCACACTTTGGTCACGGAATCGGATGGCCGCCGCTGGGTAACGCGCGAGCCGGCACTCATGTATTTTCACAAGCACTATTGGTTCAATATCGTCACCATGATCCGCGATAATGGAGTTTCTTACTACTGCAATCTGGCTTCGCCTGCAGTTTTGGACAAAGAGGCCCTTAAGTATATAGATTATGATTTGGATGTTAAAGTTTTTCCGAATGGAGAAAAACGGCTGCTTGATGTTGATGAGTATGAGGAGCACGGAAAAAAGTGGTCCTATTCTCCGCAGACAGACAAAATTTTAAAGCATAATGTACGTATTCTGGTTGATTGGATCAATAATCGCAGAGGACCTTTCTCAAAAGAATATGTCGAGATTTGGTACAATCGCTATTTAGAATTATCGCGTCGGCAATAGCTGTCGGGTTTATGTTTGTAATGAAGAGTCCGGGATTTGGTTCCCGGTCTTTTTTTTGCACAACTCAATCTGCCGCGGTATACTTATACATGAATTACGAATGAGGGGGTGTATCTTTGTTTTCAAACAAAAATAAGGCCAGATTGATGTTTTGGACCTTGGAATTGCTGCTTGCAGCGCTGCTGATCTGGGCATGTACACAAATTCAATTTCTGTTTGAACCGATCGGGACATTCATTTCAACGTTGTTTGCCCCGATTCTGATTGCGGGTTTTTTATTTTATCTGCTGAATCCGCTTGTCAATATGTTGATGAAAATTAAGGTCAAGAATCATCATGTTTCAAGAACTGTTGCAGTTGCAATTGTTTTTTTGCTGCTGATTGCAATTATCGTGTCTGCCTTATCATTTCTGATTCCGAATATTTTGAATCAGGTTGAGCAGCTGATTCAAAACATGCCTGAATACATCAGAAGTTTTCAACATTTCTTAACCAGGGTTCTTCAGCAAAAAAATCTGCCGCCATGGATTGTTGACTTGACTAAAGACGTTGATATCAATGCGTATACAAAGGAAATCGAGGAATCCCTTTCTGGATTTGCCAAGAATTTTATGATGTCGATAACGTCAAGCATCGGCTCAATCATCGGAATGGTCACAAGCGTAACGGTTACCATCGTTACGGTTCCATTCATGCTTTTTTACATGCTAAAGGACGGCCACAAGCTCGTGCCGACGGTTACCGGCATTTTCTCTGAAAAGCAGGCGAATCGAATCGGCGAACTTTTGGAAAAGATGAGTGAAACGATTTCAAAATATATCTCGGGACAAGCGATTGAATGCTTGTTTGTCGGAACATGTACCGCAATCGGCTATGGAATCGTCGGCGTTCCGTTTGCTCTTTTGATTGGCATTTTTGCCGGTATCACCAATATGATTCCTTATATCGGACCTTACATCGGGTTGCTTCCCGCGCTGATTCTTGCTTTGTCAAATTCAGTCAGGCAGACGGTTCTGGTGATTATCGTCTGCGTTGTCGTTCAACAGATTGACGGTAATTTGATTTATCCAAACGTAATCGGAAAGTCACTGGATATTCATCCCTTGACGATTATCATCATTCTGCTTGTCGCCGGCAATTTGGCAGGATTACTCGGGATGCTTCTGGCGGTCCCGGTTTATGCCGTTGTCAAGGTGATTGTCATTTATATTTACGACATTATAATGTTAAATCATGAAAATAACATCGATGAGTAGATATTTTATTTTTAAAACTGTGAAGAGGGACGCAGTGAAGGACGAAAAAAGGCTAGGTTGTTTTAAGATTGTGCAACAATGAACATTTGCCTTTTTGCTCAAGATGTGGTAACTTGAAAGTGGTATGAAAACAAATAATTGATAGTAAGGATGTAAGAAATGACAGAGAAAATTGCTGTTTTAGGCGCAGGTTCCTGGGGTAGTACTCTTGCAACCGTTTTGGTGGAAAATGGTCATGATGTGAAGCTTTACACAAACATTCAAGCGCAGGCTGATGAATTAAATGAAAAGCATACGAATGAACATTACATGCCAGGGTTCAAGTACCCTGAAAATCTTTATACGACGACTGACTTGGAAGAGGCCGTTGATGGAGCGGATGCTGTTTTGTTCGTTGTACCTACAAAAGTTATTCGTTTGGTTGCTGGACAGCTTAAGGAAATTCTGGCAAGGAAAAACGCTCGTCCGTTGATTATTCACGCAAGCAAGGGTCTTGAAATCGGGACCCACAAACGGATTTCTGAAATTATCATGGAAGAATTGACAGAGCGTTATGCCAAGGGCATAGTCGTTTTGTCGGGGCCAAGCCATGCTGAAGAAGTTGCCAGAAAGGATATTACGTTGATTACGGCGGCTTCAAGCAATCTTGAAGAAGCTGAGTACGTGCAGGATCTGTTCTCCAACAATTATCTTCGAATTTATACTAACGACGACGTTGTCGGCGTTGAAACGGGTGCTGCATTTAAAAATGTCATTGCGATTGGCGCAGGTGCTCTTCACGGCTTAGGTTATGGTGATGATGCCAAGGCTGCTTTAATGACGCGCGGTCTGGCAGAAGTTGCTCGCTTGGGCATGGCATTTGGAGCAAGTCCGTTGACGTTCATCGGGCTTTCAGGCGTCGGTGACCTGATTGTGACATGTACTTCGGTTCATTCGCGCAATTGGCGTTGCGGTAATGCTTTGGGTCAGGGAAAGCCGCTTGATGAAGTCATAAAGGATATGGGCATGGTTATTGAAGGAATCAATACTTGCGAAGCGGCTTATCAGCTTTCGCAGCAAGAACATATTGATATGCCGATTACGACGGCTATTTATAACGTTTTGTTCAAAGGTGCCGACATCAAGGAAGAAATTGCTGACTTGATGGGGCGCGACAGCCGTTCTGAAATTATTGGCCATGCAAAGGATATCAGACGCAAATAACCGTTCGTGGTTTCGGAATATGAAAAAAGCCTTGTCGCAAACTGGCAAGGCTTTTTGAATTCGGTACTGGATGAATGGATTAATGATTGTCGCTTTTAAAATTTTCAATTTCTTCCTGATTCGGATCGTTTTCTTCTTTCATTTTATCATGTTGACGTTTTGACAAAGCATTTATCTGAAAACGATTCGTCGTGTTGAAGATGAACCATTTGGAAAAAAAGTAATTCAGTATTCCCACGATGCATTGGTCGATGATTTTTAGCAGGTCGGCATTGATTGGAAAGATGCCGATACCGACGACCATGATAAAATTATCTAAAAAGAATGAGAGCAATCTGACGTTGCAAAATGACAAAAACTCGCGAATTAACTTTCTGACTGAATCATATTCGGAATGAAATACGAGCCGTTTATTGGTAAAAAACGTAACGAGCATCCCGCATATGTAAGAAATGACATTAGCAACAACATAGTTTATGCCGATATTTTGATATAGAATATGGAAGACAATCAGATTTACTCCGCTTGCAAGTGTCCCGAAAAAAGTATAGGAAACAAAGCTTTGGTGTTTTCTGATGAAATTTTTCATTTTTCCTGCTCCTTAAAGTCAACTAGACAATTATAGCGAGGATATTCTGAAAGTGCAAGTATTCTTCGTGACAGTTGCGTCAATGTTCCGGATAAGGTAGTATTTTATAAAGAAAGAAAAAATAAATCAGGTGAAGATAGCATATGAAAAAACTTGAAATCAAATACATTGCCAAAAGCGTGCCTTTGCAGGTGGATAAAAAGACGAAGGTTTCGTGGCTGTTGGATGAAAGCAGAGATTTTTGGCTTCTTCGCGGAATCACGTTTGACGTCACTCAAGGAGAGGCTGTGGGTGTTATTGGCGAAAACGGCTCCGGAAAGGCTGAGCTCTTAAAAATCATTGCAGGTCTTGAACGTCAGTCCACCGGCTTTATCACAACTGATGCAAAGATTAGTTACGCAGGCCTGGACAGTGTTGACCCAAATCTGACTGGACTTGAAAATATTCGAAATGCAATTGAAGCTTCCGGTGTCGACAAATTCAAGGGAGATCATTTGACGAACGGAATTATTGATTTTACTGAGGCAGGGCAGCTTTTATACCGGCCTGTCAGAGAATATTCGGTCGGTATGCATGCGCGTCTGGTTCTCGGGCTGGCCTTGTATATTAATCCTGAACTGGTTGTGATTGACGATGTCTTGTCCATGCTTGATCAGACGTTTTTTGAAAAGACGATTAAGCGAATTCAGAAATTGAAGGATACCGGGACGACGTTCATTATTTCAGACGTGAAGAATATCGTAATTGAAAGTCTTTGCGAGCGCTGTGCATGGATTTCTTTCGGAGAGTTGCAGGATTTTGGTCCGACAAAAGACATCATGCGACAATTTGAATATTCGCTTGAATGGTATCGTTCCTTGACCTTGCCTGAGAAAAACGACTATCTGGCAAACAAGCAGCGAGAGCAGATGATGTTTGACGTCAGAGGCTTGTATGATGATTTCAAGAGCGAACAGTTCAAACATGGATATACCAGAAAAGATGAGCCTAAAATGCGTCATGCTTTCTACGTTGATCATGGCGCAGATCCGGTTTCGGAGACGGGTAAGAAACTTAATCAGGAGCAAAGAAAGTCCAGGAAATTAGGGATTGCGGTTTCCATTGTCGCATTATTGATTTTGGTTTGCGCAAGCGGAGGCTGGCTCATTCATCGCCATATGACCGAAGAAACTGCTCAAAAGGAAGCCACATCATTGAAAAGCGTTAATAAGGGCAGTTTAAAGAAAACAGCAAAATCTTCTGAAAAATTGGCAAGGAAGCAGTCCGAAGAAAAAGCCAAATCTGAGAGCAAGGCCAAGGCTGAATCTGAAAAAAATGCCAGAGCTGAAGCAGAAAGCAGGGCTAAGGCAGAATCGGAAAGCAAAGCCAAAGCAGAATCTGAGAGCAAGGCCGAAGAAGAAACCCAAACGGTAACGGTTGGAGACGGCGAAACAATCGGGGAACTGGCGGATAAATATGCAACCACGGTTCAACGCATCCAAGAGCTGAACAATATGGGCGACAGCATCGATTTGGTTGCAGGGGCAACAATCAAGGTGCCGAAATAATGGAAAATATAACCAGGTAGGTGTATAATCTATCTTTAATCAAAATATTAAATGGAGTGATAGGTATGGGTGATCCCGGACAGCCCCTTTTATGGGCGTTGGTTGGTTTGATAATAGTTTTTGTTTGTTTGACGTCGATGGCGACGGGATGCGTCAATGCAATCAATCATCCTGTCGGCAACAATGAATCAGATGATAATGAAATGCAGTCTTTGCAAAAGCTGGTAGAAAAAAGGCCGCAATTTTTGGCGGCGTTGCGTCTTAACAGCGTTTTTTTGGTTTTAATGCTTGCGGGATGCTTGGTCGGCTTATTCAGAGATGTTATCGGCTTCAGCAGTCTGTATGAAATGGCAGGCGTGATTGTCGCGTTATTGTGTGCCGTTGTACTATATGCATTTTTCATGGCGATTCCTCAATTGTTGACCGCGGCACATCCTGAAAAAACAGCTAAAAGGCTGTATTATTTCATCTATGCGATTTATGTGTTGTTTTGGCCGACAGTGACAGCTGTTTCGTTAATCAATAAACATTTTGTCGTTAAACGCGACGTGACTGATACGGCAGACGATCCGACGGCATCGTGGCAGGATATCTTGGACATGATTGAGGAAGGAAGAAATAACGGCGAGCTGGACACGAATGAGTATGAGATGATCGACGGCGTGATTTCGATGCATGACAAGATGGCGCGTGAAATCATGGTTCCGAGAACGGATGCCTTCATGGTGGACGTTACGAACGATAACAGTCGCAATATCGACAGCATTTTGGCGATGGATTTTTCGCGTGTTCCCGTTTATCATGAAGATAAAGATAACGTTGTCGGCATCGTTCACATCAAGACTTTGGTCAAGCTGGCCAGAAATTTCGGATTTGATCATATTACAATCAGGCAGGCGATGCGTCCGGCTTTCTTTGTTCCTGAAACAATGACTCTGGATGAGCTTTTGTTTCATATGCAAAAGACAAGAAATCAGATGGCAATTTTATTGGATGAATATGGTGGCGTTGTCGGTCTGGTAACCTTGGAAGATCTGCTCGAAGAGATAGTCGGAGAAATTGATGACGAATCTGATGAACCGGATCAGCTTTATCAGCAGATTTCATCGGATGAGTTTTTGGTTCAGGGCAAGATGCCGATTGATGATTTCAATGATGAATTCGGGACGGATCTGAAAATTAATGACATTGATACAATTGCGGGATTCTTGATTGCAAAGCTGGGCAGAATACCTGATAATGATGAGACTGTTTCGGTTACGGCCGAATCTTCTGAAGGAGATGTTGTCCTGACTACCGCAAAAATCATCGATGATGCCAGGATCACTGAGGTCAAAGTGACGTTGCCCGATTCATTGGCTTCGCTCCATCGAAAGAAAGAGGCAATAAAAAAACAAACCGAGCTTAAGCTCAGTTAGAAAAAAGAGTGGCTTGCGTTCGTTGCAAGTCGCCCTTTTTTATATTATGATTAAATAATGGATTATTTTAGCAATCAATGAGGTAAGGCCAATGTAAACATGTTTTTTTAGAAAATACAAAAAATAAACAACTGAAGGATTTGAGAGGTAAAAATGGATCAGAAACAACTAGAACAAGCAGTTGAAAAACGGCGAACCTTTGCGATTATTTCGCACCCGGATGCCGGCAAAACAACAATTACTGAACAGTTGCTGCTTTTTGGCGGCGTAGTTCGTTCGGCAGGAACGGTCAAGGCGAAGAAAACGGGAAATTTTGCCAAGTCCGACTGGATGGAAATTGAAAAGAAACGCGGAATTTCAGTTACGAGTTCCGTCATGCAGTTTGACTATGACGGCAAGAGGGTCGTTATTTTGGATACACCTGGTCACGAGGACTTTTCGGAAGATACCTATCGAACGTTGATGGCAGTTGACTCTGCGGTTATGGTGATCGATTCTGCCAAGGGGATTGAGCCGCAGACAAAGAAGCTCTTCCAAATTTGTAAAATGAGGGGGATTCCGATTTTTACGTTCATCAATAAGCTTGACCGTGACGGACGTGAACCGTTGGATCTGACGGCGGAATTGGAAGAAGTCTTAGGGATTGAAGCCTATGCAATGAATTGGCCGATTGGAATGGGGAAAGGCTTTAAGGGGATTTATGACAGATTCAATAATCGAATTGAACTCTATCGCAGTGAAGACGAAGGGGAATCGTTTCTCGAACTGGATGAAAACGGCGAAATCAAGGGGGATCATCCGCTTAAGCAAGAGAGCATCTATCGTCAGGTATTGGAAGAAATTGAGCTTGTCAAGGGAGCTGGCAGCGAATTTGATGAAGAAAAGATTGAAAAAGGCGAGTTGACACCTGTTTTCTTTGGGTCCGCATTGACTAATTTCGGTGTTAAGACTTTCCTTGACGCATATTTGCAGTTTGCACCTGCTCCTGCAAAACATAGGACTGAAGAAGGAAACTTCGTTGAGCCAAAAGATGAAGAATTTTCCGGTTTTGTCTTCAAGATTCAGGCGAACATGAATCCTAACCACCGTGACCGCATCGCTTTTGTCAGAATTTGTTCTGGCGAATTTGATCGCGGGATGGACGTTACGCTTCAGCGAACTGG
>NZ_DAIUCE010000069.1:0-9874 GCF_036846325.1 Ligilactobacillus sp.
ACGAACTTATCATGAGCCTTGTTGCTGGTCTGAACCCAATTCAGGCAAGGTGTGGAGCCGGGCGCTCATGAACCCGTAAATTCCTGGCTCTCGATTACGGGCAAAGCACACATTCAACATTGCATACACAAACAAAGTCCCGGATGAATTTTGCAGTTAACTGCAAATCATCCAGGACTTTTGTTCGAGACATAGCTTTTTTCCCGGCCCGCCTTTCAAGAATCTCAATGCATTTGCTTCCAGGACTGATTTTCCGAAGCTTCCCTGCATTTTATATTCAGATAAAACGCAAGAACCAAAAGCAGCAAGGCGACTGCCATAATGATCTGAATTCCGGAATGCATGATTGCGCGCATCTGTGGCAGCAATTCCTGCGGCAGCTTTCCGGCCGACTTCGCATCGCTCAATTTGTTCATCATCGCAAGCGTGATTCTGCCGTCGGATCGCCTGACTCCAAGATTCAGTGCAATGTTCATCAAGACACCGTAAATCGAGGCCATCAGGGTTTGCCCTAAAATCCTGATCAGAAAACTGAATGACGTGGCAACCGCCATATCCTGCTTGGATGAGTCATACTGAACCTTGATCTGCAAAACGTTGAAGATCAAGCCAACCGCAAACCCGCCAAAAGCTGCTACGATGCACAGAAAAACAAATGAAGCACTGGATTTGGCAACAAGCAGGCCGAATTCCGCAACGGCCAGGGATAGAATTCCGAGATTGACCGCACCGGCAAAGGACCACCGCTCGCGAATCGACGCCGAAAGCTGTGAACCGGCAAAATCAAAGACCGAGGCCGGAATCTGCGTCAGACCGCCCATCAACGCACTCATTCCAAGCAGCCCCTGTGCCCACAGAGGAATGTATGTGTTGAACGCAATCGAAGCTCCCCAGATGACCGCAAACAGAGTGAAATCCAGAACCAGAAGACGGTCTTTGAAAATATGCAGCGGCATGACGGGATCGCCTGCCTTCTTTTCTGCCTGAACCAGGCAAATGCACAGAATGATTCCCGAGACAATCAGCCCGATGACAAGCATTTCCGATTCACTGCCGATAAACTGAATGCCCATCAGAATGCAGGTAAGCCCGCTGACCAACAGAAAAGAACCCAGCCAGTCGACTTTCTTGTCGACTGGTTCGACCTTTTCCTTATACGAAAAATGAATAATTGCGATAATCAGCAACCCGATTGGAACGTTGATATAAAAAATCCAGTGCCAGCTGAACGAATCGACGATCAATCCGCCGACAAGCGGTCCCGTAATCGAAGCCGCACCATAGACTGCTGAAACGAACCCCAGGATAATCGAGCGCGTATGCAGATTTTCATAGACGTTTCCGAAAATAATGTACGGAATCGCTCCGAGCCCGCCGGCACCGACCCCCATCAGCAACCGGGCGCAGACAAAAAACAAAATATTCGGGGAAAGCCCCTCAAGCGCAGAACCGGCTATAAACAAAACCACTGCCAGTTCAAAGGCCTTTTTGTTGCCCATGCGCTCTCCGAATTTGCTCCAGAGCGGCGTAAACACGGACATGCCGAGCAAAAAGACGGAAACAATCAGACCCATGTAGGAAATTCCGTGCAAATCGGCAATAATGGCCGGCAGTGCCGTATTTATAATCGTCGCATCAAGTCCTGACATCACATTGGCCAGAAGCAGGCCGATTGTCATTACGTGAATCTGTTTGCGCGTCAACTGAATGCCTCCCTTTTCCTAACGCCGATGATTGGCGCGCCAGATTATCCAGAGCTTGAACAAGACGACGCAAACGACGTAATAAAGCACTCCCAGCAGGAGCAGCGTAATTGAAAATCCCTTTCCCGACGCAGCCGACATGATCGCGAGCGTGATCAAAAGCGCAACCAGCGCAACGACATGAACGATAATCTCAAATTTGGTAAACTTCATTTATGAATAGTCCCTTCGAAAAAAATCAAACAAAAAACATTATAAACTATTTTTGCTATAATTGAAGAAGGATGTCAAGAAAAGAAGGAAATGAAATATGATGAAAAACATTTTGATGACTGGCTTTGAGCCGTTCGGAGGCGAAAAAATCAATCCTTCCTATGAAGCTTTAAAACTTTTGCCCGAAACAATTGACAATGCAAGGATACATATTCTCCGCCTGCCGGTCGTTTTTGGAAAAAACGGCGCGCTGCTTGAACAAAGCATCGAAGAACTTGATCCGGACATCATCATCTGCGTCGGTCAGGCCGGCGGAAGATGCGGCCTGACGTTTGAAAAAATTGCCATTAACTGTCAGAATGCTTCCGTTCCTGACAATGCCGGCAATCAGCCGCACGATGAACCCGTCATTGAAGCAGGTCAGGCTGCCTACTTTGCAACGCTGCCACTTCAGCAAATGGTTTCCGCCTGTAAAAACGCCGGTTTCAAGGCCGGAATTTCCTACCACGCCGGAACCTACGTCTGCAACGATACGATGTATCGCCTGCTCCATCTCTTAGCCTCCGGTGCTTCAAAAGCACGTGGCGGTTTCATTCACGTTCCTTACGTTCCGGAACAGGTTCATGACGGAAAAACAAGCTCGCAATCACTTGAAGAAACGGCCAGGTGCCTGGAATGCGCAGTCAAGGCGGCAGTCGAAGCAACGAATTAAACCTTGAATTTCAGATTGAACCGCTTCCGTCATCACGGGAATTTGTCCTGCATACACAAAAAAATCGGACAGGGTCCGCAGACGAATTGCGAACCCTGTCCGATTTTTTCGATTTGAGTCATATTCTTTCCAAACTATTTTTGCAATTGATCAGACAGGACCAGGAGCTTCCCTGGTCTCGATTGACGTAAACTTATTGAATGCCTTGAGGAAAACCAGATGAACAGTTCCGCGCGCACCGGCACGGTTTTTTTCGATGATGAGCTCAACTTCGCCGGCGTCATTGTCATTTTGCTGACCTGACCCTGCATCATCGGAGTCTCCTTCGCCTTCTTCGCGCTCATAGTAATCATCACGATAAAGAAATGCAACGATGTCGGCATCCTGTTCGATTGAGCCTGATTCGCGAATATCGGACAGGACCGGACGCTTGTCCTGACGCTGTTCAACGCCACGCGAAAGCTGGGACAATGCAATGACTGGAACGGAAAGCTCTTTTGAGAGTTTCTTAAGCTGTCTGGAAATTTCTGAAACTTCCTGTTGGCGGCTTTCCTTATTTGATCCTTCAATCAACTGAAGATAATCGATGACGATCAGACCGAGACCGCCCGTTTCCTTGTCAAGCCGGCGACACTTGGCACGAATTTCAGCCATTTTGATTCCCGGCGTATCATCAATATAAAGCTTTGTTCTGGCCAGCGCATCAGTTGCAGCGTAGAGCCTGCTCCAGTCTTCATCATCAAGATTTCCATCACGGAGCTTGTCTGCCTGGATGGGTCCTCTTGCGCAGAGCATACGATTGACAAGCGACTCTGCGCTCATTTCAAGCGAGAAGATTGCAACCGGCACGTCCGAGTCAATGGCGACGTTTTCGGCAACATTCAGGACAAAAGCCGTTTTCCCGACGGCAGGACGCGCTGCCAGAATAATCAGGTTGTCAGGCTGAAGACCCGAAATCATTTTGTCGAGGTTATTGTACCCAGTTGAAAGACCGGTGATATCGCTTTTATTATTCGACAAATCATACAAATGGTTGTACACTTCGTCGACGACTTCCCGAATCGGCTTGAAGCCAGCCTTGTTGCGTCTCTCGGAAACATCCATGATCTGCCGTTCCGCCTCATCAAGGATGTTTTCAACGTCGTCATCCTGTTTCTGTGCCAGGGCAATGATGTCCGTCGAGGTTCTGATCAGCTGCCTCAAACGCGATTTTGCAGATACGATTCTGGCATAGTAAGCCGCATTTCTGGCAGAAGGAACAGAGTTGGCCAATTCCGCCAGGTAAGCGACACCACCGGCATCATCCAGCTGATTCTTAGTCTCCAGGGAAGATTTCATAGTCAAGACATCAATCGGCTGATCGGCATCGTTCAGTTCAATCATCGACTGAAACAAAATCTGGTGCTGACGACTGTAAAAATCGTCCGGCTCAACTTGTTCCATCACATCGGCCAGGGCTTCAGGATTCAGGAAAACCGCACCCAGAATCGCCTTTTCGGCACCGATGTCCTGGGGAGGCATGTTGCCTGCTAAAAGATCGTTATCCAAACTGTTCATCCTTTCCGAAAACTTGAATCGCGGTTATTTTTCTGAAATATGAACGCGAATTTTCGCCGTTACGTCATTGTGAAGCTTGACAGGAACGTTGACGTACCCCATTGAGCGAATCGGAGCGGCAAGTTCCATCTTGCGCTTGTCGATCTTCAAACCGAATTGCTGTTGAAGCGCCTGTGAAATCTGCTTTGACGTGATTGATCCGAACAAGCGGCCGTCACTTCCGGCCTTTGCCTTCAGCTCAACGACGTAATTGCCTGATTCGAGTTTTTCCTTTAGTTCCCTTGCCTCCGCCAGAAGTTCGGCTTCCTTCTTTGCTTCAGCGCGCTTCTGCCCTTTGAGTTCGCTCATTGCCTGAGCATTGGCACGCTTGGCCTTGCCTTCCTTGATCAGGAAGTTAGCGTATCCATCGGCCATTTCCTTGACTTCACCGCGTTTTCCCTTGCCTCTGACATCTTGTGTAAAAATAATTTTCATTTCAGTTCCTCCGTTTCATTCCTGATTTTCACGTGCATTTTCAATAATCGTCAGCAGTTCTGTATGAACGTCTGCAATCGTCTTTCCGCTGATCTGAGTTGCGGCATTTGACAAATGTCCGCCGCCGCCCATCTGTTCCATGATGACCTGGACGTTGAATTCGCCGTTGCTTCGTGCCGAAATGCCGATCAGGTTCTCTTTTCTGAACGTGATCACGTATGAAGCTTCAACGCCTGAAACGCCAAGCAGGGAATCCGCAACCTGAGCGGCAATGACCGGATCATACACCCTGCCGTCTTCGCCGCAGCAAATCGCATTGCCATGTTCGTCAAATTCAGTGCGTTCAATCAGATGACTTCGCTGCATATAGCTTGCAACGCTTTCCTTCATAAAGTGACGCGCCATCCCGAGATCAGCTCCGACCGAGCGCAGATAGCTTGCGGCATCAAACGTTCTCGTGCCGGTCCGAAGCGAAAACGACTTGGTATCAATGATGATCCCGGTCAGCATGGCAGTAGCTTCGATCTTGTTGATCGGCTCGCTGTCCCGTCCCTGATATTCAAACATTTCCGTAATGAGTTCGCAGGTTGAACTTGCATATGGTTCAATATAGACCAAAATCGGATTATCGGGAAATTCCTCTCCGCGACGGTGGTGATCCATCACCATGACGCGGTTTTGCATCTTCTCATATAATTCCGGCGAAATCGAAATCGATGGCTTCGAATGGTCGCACATGATGAGCAGGCTGTTCTTCTTAACTTTTTCCAATGCATCCTTCGGTGAAATGATCGAACCCTTGATTGCAGGATACTGATCAAGCGCCTTAAGCAGCCGCAATACATCGGAATGAAGATTGTCCCTGTCCAGGACAATCCAGCATTTCCTGCCGTTCATGGTCGCAATCCGCCTCAACCCGAGACAGGCACCCATGGCATCCATATCAGGATAAGCATGACCCATCACAAAAATATCATCAGACTGCATCATCAATTCGTTCAGCGCCTGGGAAATCATCCGCGCACGGACACGCGTCCTCTTTTCCATCGGATTAGTCTTGCCGCCGTAAAAACGTGCCTGACCGGCGATTTCCCTGACGACCGCCTGATCTCCTCCACGTCCCAAAGCCAGATCGAGATTATTTTGCGAAAGTCGCGAAAGCTCAGCTAAATCATCCCCGCCATAGGCAATCCCGACGCTAAGCGTCAGCGGCGAGTTTCGCTTCGACGTGCGTTCGCGAATAACATCCAGAATCTTGAACTTTTCTTCTTCAAGCTTTCTGAGCGCTCCGGTATATGCCAGGATAAAGAAATGGTCGTCATCAACTCGCTTCAAAAAGATTTCAAATTCCCGTGCCCAGTCGGACAGGGTATTCGTAATGAAGTTGTCAAGATTTGACAGGTCCTTGTCATTCATGACTTTGGTCACTTCATCATAATTGTCCAGGAAAAGCTGTCCCAAAACGATTCGCGAATCTTCATACTGTTCCTTGATGGCCGCATAGTATGAAACGTCCATCAGAAAAACGGCATTGATGTCTTTTTGAACGATGAACGAATATGACCTTCCGTGAAGATTGACCTCGCTTGCCTTCTTTTCATCACGATGATCTCGGAGCCGGTCTGCCAGCTCCTCATCAACTTCGCTCAGACTCTTTCCCAGAATATCCTTGCGCGAAAAATACTTCTGCATATAAGGATTGTACCATTCGATGCGTTCATGATCATCATAGAACAAAATCCCGATCGGCATTTTGATCAACGCCTCCTGCTCACCGCGCTTAATGCGGTAAGACAGATCAGAGATGTATTCAGACGTGTCGGAAGCAATCTGCTTCAGGCCGTTGTAAGCAACAACAAGAGTTATGATGCTTAAGACAAGAATAATCAATCCGAACACTGCATTTAACATGAAGGCAAATGCAGTGCACAGGATAACCGCCCCGAAGAGAATCAGGGTCAGCTTTCTCAACCGTTCGTTCTTCAGAAACTCCGGAATCTGACCAGACTTTTTTTCAGGTTCTTTTTGCATAAAATCAGCCCCAAAATTTTCTCTCTTACAATTAACTGCTCTACCGTACAATTTTACCACATGCGGTTATCATTAAGCACAAAAAAAGGAACCGAAATCATTTTCGGTCCCGGATAATCATTCGTTCGTTACTTTAAACCAGCCGTGCCTGCTGAAGAATGCGTACATATCGTTTAAAAAGAAGACGGCATAACTGAAAATCAAGGCAAAATTGCCGTCGCCCTGAAGCATTGTCTGAGTCCAGAGGGCAATCGTGAAAACGGATGAAATCGTCCAGACGTAATACTGCTCGCGCTTGCGATTGAGCTCAAGCAGGGAACCTGTAATTGCCATTGCCAGATTCAGGCTGTCCAGAAAAACGCGCGGATCGCTCGTCATGCTGAAAATCCCGTAGAGTACGGCCCATGCCGCTCCAAAGAAAATCAAGTATTTGAGCCATTCAATCCGGCTTTCAAACTTTTCTGCCTGAATATCGTTGTTCCATTTCGGATCAAGGATGCAGAACAGGTCAAGAAACAACAGGTATCCGATTTGTTCCCAGGCAGTTGCGAAATTCCCTGCCATGAATCCGGTCGTTGCGATGCAGATTGCAGAAATCGCGCCTGCCCAGCCCTGAATCCCAGAACGGTTCGAAATCCCGATGACGCAGGCAACGGACAGATTGCCGCCAATGAATGCGATGATTGATTGCAGCGGTGCCTGAGAGACCGACTGAACAAGCGAAATCACCTGCAGAACAAAGTTAAACATCAATAAAGCGTAACTGAACGTCCCCCAGCCTTTGCACTGATTAAGCAGCCATGAAAAATACCCTTTGCGAAAAACATTATGCGAGTACTCAGGCAAATGCGTCAAAACGTCTTTGTAGCGGTCAAACATCTCTAAATTCCTCCCTATATAAAACATAATCCATTATATGACCTTCACAACCTTATTTCAAGGGGAAATTCAATATGTGGTATTAAGGATAGTTAACACACCCTATATCTTGTATCTATATATCAAATCAGACATTCATTCCTGCGTTTGCGACAACAATGAAAATTCGCACAATTTTACTTTTTCTTGAAATATTACAAATACGTTACATGTTATAATCTACTTGGTTGTGGAATTGAAAAATTTCAGAAAAGAGGATGAAAAATGAAATTCAACTTCAAGAAAGCCGCTGCCCTTTTTCTGGCAGCCTTGACTCTGAGCGGAGTTTCGGCAGGCGCAGGCACTGCATTTGCCGATGGAACGGATGATTCCTCAAGCTCCGGCTCAACGCACACCCTGAACTCTTCCTACGTCGTTTACGGCGCAGGTACGAGCTCAGAGGTCCGTTCCAAACTCGATGACGTTTTCCAGGCAGATTCTTCATTCAAGAAGCTGACCGCAACGGCAGCCGATTATTCCAAATACATCAGTCAGCAGGACAGCACGACGGATGCCGCAATGATCAGTTCGGTCGCAATCGCTCCCGGAGATCCCGGTTCAGGCGTCAAAGTCAACATCAAAAACTATGACGGCGAAGACAACATCACCAAAGTCACCTCACAACAATACGCAATGGTTGCGCAAATGGCCGGCGTCACAGACGTCAGCATCGTTGTCACCGCAAACCGCCCAGTTTCAGGCGAATCGGCCTTGACGGGCGTTTACAAGGCTCTCGCAACCGACGGCGTTTCACTCAATACCCAGAACACTTCCACGGCCAACCAGATGCTTGAGGCAACGCAACCCGCAATCGATGCCAACAAAGATGACAAAACCTACCCCGGCAAACTGATGGCGGCAATCGGCGACGTTTCAAAGCAGCTGGCACAAATGAAACAGGACAACAAGGATCTTGCAACCAAACAGGACATTCAGGATATGCTGAACAAAGCACTTGAAAAGCGCGGCATTGAAGACAAGACTTCCTCAAACAACGTTACGCAGATCACGAATGCGTTGTTCAACTTCCAGAATTCGCCGATCTCTTCCAGCAAGAACTACGTCAAGAACGTTGACAACACGATCAACAACGTCAAGAACTCGGCCGGAAACCTGATGAACAAGGCTAAGAACTGGGCAAACAGTCAGTCTGGAAAGAAGACGATGTCAGAAGCAAAGAGTCTTTGGCAGAAATTCGTCGACTGGGTCAAGGGGCTGTTCAGCTGATCAGTCTCCGATTGAATGATTACGCAGTATGTATAGAATATTGAACTAAATGAATGCCGGACAGATCGGTCGAATTGCGACTGATTTTGTCTGGCATTTTTTCTATGGATGACCTTCTTGAAAAATGCAGTGCCGCACACTACCTGCTCAGTCAGTGTGCCAGGAGGGGATTACGGGCAAAAGAGCGATTTTGGGGATTTGCCCGTAAATTCCAGTCTCTGATTACGGGCAAAACGGCGGTTTTGGGAATTTGCCCGTAAATTCCAGCTCTCATTCCTATTTACGGACAAACCCGGATTTTTTCAAAAGGAAAAAGACGACCCTGGATTATTTCCGACATTCCTTCAGTCATCAACATCAAAAAAACCCGCAGAGGCAAATGCCTGCTACGGGAAAAAAAGGTTATGTTATTGGGGAAATTACCGCCTTGGAGGTGGCGGTTATTACTTACATAAAAAGGGGAGAAGGTTGATATCTCATCAGCCTATGCTTGTATAGTACATCCGATAACTTAAGGAATGTTAGTGATTTGTTTTAGTTTTTATTAAAATGAACATTATTGTCACAATTAAGTTTTTCTTTAGGAAATTCTTGAAGGCAGACCAGAAACATCAAAGCCTCATGCAATCTGAAAAACCGGTGAACTTTCTTGACGTTCAGAAAACAAAAGGCCCGGCCAGACTTTGACTTAACAATCTTTGAGCGATTGAAAAGGGTGTGGATTGTTTTCCAAAGCGTTTATCCACAAAGTTATCCACAACCTTGTTGATAACTTTTCTTTTCCCTTTTCCACATCTTCATGCTTTCCAGCACAAATAAAAACTCCGTGGTTGGGGCGCCACGGAGAAAAAAGGTATGTTATAGGGAGTATATACATTCACCATTGGGGGATGGTGATATGTTTTCTGCTTATAAGGGGGAGTTGATTGATTGATTTTCATCACTCAATCTATGCTTTAATAGTACCAACAACTTGTAAAAAATCCATGTACTTTTGGTAAGTATTTTTTTACGTTTTTTTTCAGCTTTTCTAAAAACG
>NZ_DAIUCE010000070.1:0-9642 GCF_036846325.1 Ligilactobacillus sp.
CTGAGTAATCGACACGCTTACCAAGAAGGTTTTGACGGAAACGCCCTTGTTTACCCTTAAGCATGTGCGACAATGACTTGAGGGGACGATTGCCAGGACCCGTAACGGGACGACCGCGACGACCGTTATCAATCAAAGCATCGACAGCTTCCTGCAGCATGCGCTTTTCATTTTGAACAATGATGCCAGGTGCATGAAGTTCAAGCAGACGCTTCAAACGATTATTACGGTTGATGACGCGACGATACAAATCGTTCAAGTCGGAAGTGGCAAAACGACCACCCTCCAATTGGACCATCGGACGAAGATCAGGCGGGATGACAGGAATTGCATCCATGACCATCCATTCAGGACTGTTGCCGGAGCTCAAAAATGCTTCCAAAATATCCAGACGGCGTACGGCACGAGTCCGCTTCTGGCCCGTAGCTTCTTTCAATTCTTCCTTAAGTTCTGCACATTCCTTTTCAAGATCAACATCGCGAAGCAAAGTGCGGATTGCTTCGGCACCCATTGCGGCCTTAAATGACTGACCGTATTCCTGGCGCTTTTCGCGATATTCGCCTTCAGTCATGAGTTGCTTCTTTTCAAGTGGTGAATCACCCGGATCAGTAACAACATAAGAAGCAAAGTAGATTACTTCTTCAAGGGCGCGAGGACTCATGTCAAGCACAAGGCCCATGCGACTTGGAATCCCTTTGAAATACCAAATGTGCGTTACCGGTGCTGCAAGTTCAATGTGACCCATGCGTTCACGACGAACTTTTGAACGAGTGACTTCAACGCCGCAACGATCGCAGACAATACCCTTGTAGCTGACTTTCTTGTACTTGCCGCAAGCACATTCCCAGTCTTTTGTTGGCCCGAAGATTCGTTCATCGAACAGACCGTCTTTTTCTGGTTTCAACGTACGATAGTTGATTGTTTCAGGTTTCTTGACTTCACCGTAAGACCAGCTGCGGATCTTGTCGGATGAAGCCAGACCTATTTGCATGCTATCGAATTTATTGACATCGATCAAAGGACCGACCTCCCTTTTCCATAATTCTTAACTGATTATAATTCAGACTTTGTTTCTTCTTCAGTTTCTTCTGCTTCTTGCTTTTCCTTTTGTTCGCGCGAGAACTTGGCCAAAGCATCAACGTTGACGACTTCATCGTCTTCTTCGTCCATATCGCGCAATTCGATTTCCTGCTTCTTGGAATCAAGAACCTTCATATCAAGTCCCAACGCCTGCAATTCCTTTACGAGAACGCGGAATGATTCAGGAACACCAGGTTGCGGAATCTGCTCGCCCTTGACAATAGCTTCATAAGTCTTGACACGTCCGACAACGTCATCAGACTTGTAAGTCAGGATTTCCTGCAAGGTGTAGGCGGCACCGTAAGCTTCAAGAGCCCAGACTTCCATTTCACCGAAACGTTGTCCACCAAATTGAGCTTTACCGCCAAGAGGCTGTTGCGTAACAAGAGAGTACGGTCCGATTGAACGTGCGTGAATCTTGTCATCGACCATGTGAGCCAGCTTCATGTAGTACATGACTCCGACAGCAATCCGGTTATCAAACGGTTCACCTGTCCGCCCGTCATATAAGATTGACTTGCCATCGGAAGGAAGACCGGCTTCCTTCAAGGCATTCCAGATATCTTCATCACGAGCACCATCAAAGACAGGTGACGTTACGTGAATGCCAAGCTTGCGAGCAGCCATCCCCAAGTGAAGATCAAGTACCTGACCGATATTCATACGTGACGGCACACCCATTGGCGAAAGCATGATGTCGATTGGAGTACCGTCAGGCATAAACGGCATGTCTTCTTCAGGGATAACGACGGAAACCGTACCCTTGTTGCCGTGACGGCCGGCCATCTTGTCACCGACCTGAAGCTTGCGTTTTTGTGCAATATAAACACGAACCATCATATTTACGCCAGGTGCCAGTTCGTCACCTGCTTCACGAGTGAAGATCTTGACGTCCTGGACAATCCCGCCGCCGCCATGAGGAACGCGAAGGGAAGTATCACGTACTTCACGCGCCTTTTCGCCAAAAATTGCGTGCAGGAGACGTTCTTCGGCTGAAAGCTCAGTAACACCCTTTGGAGTTACCTTGCCGACCAAAATGTCGCCATCCTTGACTTCGGCACCAACACGAACAATCCCGAATTCATCGAGGTTCTTCAATGCGTCTTCACCGACGTTAGGAATTTCGCGAGTCATTTCTTCAGGTCCGAGCTTCGTATCACGTGCTTCTGATTCATGTTCCTCGATATGAATCGACGTATAAACGTCTTCCTTAACCAGACGCTCGTTAATTGCAATCGCATCTTCGAAATTGTAGCCATCCCATGTCATGAAGGCAATCAGAGGGTTCTGACCCAAGGCCAGTTCACCTTGTTCCATTGAAGGACCGTCCGCCAGAACTTCATCGGCATCAACATGATCGCCAACGCGAACAATCGGAGTCTGGTTGTAGTTCTTGCCGCCGTTTGAACGACGGAACTTCATCAGCTTGTATGAATCGAGCGCTCCGTCTTCGCGACGAACTCTGATTTCTCTGGCATCAACATATTCAATCGTTCCGGCATGTTCCGCAATCAAGGCATCTCCGGAGTCATGAGCAGCCTTATATTCGATACCGGTACCGACAAGCGGTGCGTGCGGCTTGATCAAAGGAACGGCCTGACGCTGCATGTTGGCACCCATCAAGGCACGGTTGGAGTCATCGTTTTCCAGGAAAGGAATACATGCCGTCGCAACAGCAACTACCTGCTTAGGCGAAACGTCCATGTAGTCAACCTTGTCAACTGAAATTTCAATGTTTTCATCCTTGCTGCGAGCCATAACAACAGGATCCACGAAGGAGCCGTCATCATTAAGCGGTGAGTTGGCCTGCGCAACAACGTAATTGTCTTCTTCATCAGCCGTCAGATAGTCAATCTTGTCCGTAACCTTGTGCGTATCCCATGAAACGCGACGATAAGGCGTTTCAACAAAGCCGTACTTGTTGACGTGCGCATACGTCGACAAACTGTTAATCAACCCGATGTTAGGACCTTCGGGCGTTTCAATCGGGCACATGCGGCCATAGTGCGTATAGTGAACGTCACGAACTTCATACCCGGCACGGTCACGCGTCAAACCGCCGGGTCCCAAGGCTGACAAACGACGCTTGTGCGTAAGTTCGCCAAGCGGATTCGTCTGATCCATGAACTGCGACAGCTGGGAGCTTCCGAAGAATTCCTTGATTGAAGCTACGACAGGTCGAATGTTAATCAGCTGTTGCGGCGTAACCGTTGCTATATCTTGAATAGACATGCGTTCGCGAACAACACGTTCCATTCTCGTCAAACCGATTCGGAATTGGTTTTGAAGCAATTCGCCAACGGAACGGATGCGACGGTTGCCCAAGTGGTCGATATCGTCAGTTGATCCGAGACCTTCCTGCAAATTGAAGAAGTAGTTCATTGATGCCAGAATGTCCGATGGCGTAATGTGCTTGTATTCCAGAGGAACGTTGCCATTGCCAATCAAGTTGATGACTTCTTCAGGGTTGGTTTCTGAATAAACCTTGATGATCTGGAGCGTCATTGGTTCCTGGACAACGCCTTCTTCTGACGGATGGAACGTGAACATCTTGAAATCGTCACGTTTCAAGTAAGGAGCAAGCTTTTCCATGATTGGCTTCGTAACGACTTCGCCGCTTTCGACAATAATCTCTCCCGTTTCAGGATCAGCCAACGTTTCGGCCAGACGAGCGCCCAGAAGACGCGTCTTAAGGTCAAGCTTCTTATTAATCTTGTAACGGCCGACTGCAGCAAGATCATAGCGTTTCGGATCAAAGAAGCGCGCCGTCAGCAAACTGCGTGAAGAATCAGCCGTCTTAGGTTCACCTGGACGCAGACGTTCGTAGATATCCTTCAAGGATTCTTCAACACGCGAATCTTCCGTATTCTTGTGAACGTCCTTTTCCAAAGTGTTCATCAAGCAGTCGTTCTGGCCGAGAATTTCGATAATCTCGGAGTCTGTACCATACCCGAGCGCACGAACAAGTTCCGTCAAAGGAATCTTGCGCGTCCTGTCGATACGCACGTATGAAATGTTCTTGGCATCCGTTTCATATTCAAGCCATGCGCCACGGTTAGGAATAACCGTAGTGCCGTATGTTTCACGACCGTTCTTGTCCATTTCGGAGTTAAAGTAAACGCCTGGAGAACGGACAAGCTGAGAAACGATAACACGCTCTGCACCGTTGATAATGAACGTGCCCTGCTTCGTCATCAGAGGAAAATCACCGAAAAATACGTCTTGAGACTTGATTTCGCCGGTTTCCTTGTTAATCAAACGCAATGTTACGTGCAAAGGAGCTGAGTAGTTGGCGTCATGCTCACGAGCCTCATCAACCGTATACTTAGGTTCCAATAATTGATAGTTTACGAATTCAAGCGACAATTTGCCGGCAAAGTCTTCGATTGGCATAATGTCCTCAAACATTTCGCGAAGTCCTTCATCCAAGAACCACTTGTATGAGTCCGTCTGAATCTCAATCAAGTTTGGCAATTCGAGAACTTCTTTAATTCGAGAATAACTTCTGCGCACACGGTGCTTGCCGTATTTTACTAAATGTCCTGCCAAGTTGTTCACCTCTCCAAAAATTTGCTGTGAAATTAAGCACTGTCGAAATGTTACATTTGTGTTACAAATGATCTTTTTTCAATTCATTTCGTGAATTTTGGCAAAAAAAAACCAAAAACAGTTCTGTTTAACTTGAATAAACCTCACTATTTTTGCTTCTTCTTTTGCTCAACATGGACAATATATCACATTGAGCATCTAAATTCACAGTTTTATGCATTTACATATTTTAACAACAAGTCAACAGATTGTCAAGTACTTACAAAAAGCATCTGACAACCGCCATTGAAATGATTCCCACAATCACGACGACCATCAGACTTTTTGAAATGACCGCTGCCAAAACCGTCGGAATCGAGGCAAGCAGATTTTCAACATTGACCGTCGGCAGACTGCCAAGGTGCTGAACGAACAGATTGTCAAACCACAATGCCGACATGATGACTACGGGCACAAAGCTTAAGTATTCGACCACTGCATTTGGCAAATGAAATTTTTTCAGCAAAACGAACGGTACGACTCGTGAAAGCCACGTCACCAGGCCGCACAAGAAAATCGTCAAAATCACAAAACTAACAGAACGCATGCTTTAATGCCACCCCGATTCCACATCCGACCAAAGTTACAAACACGACCAGCAAATTTTCAGGAATGAAAATCATCCCTGAAAAGACCAGCGCCAAGGTCACAAGAACCATGACAAACTGCAAGCCCCTGGGCAGAGAATCATCAGCAATAATCTGCAGATAAAGCAGCCCGACAAACATCGCAACCAAGGCAAAATCCATTCCGAAACGCTCAGGGTTGCCGATGAAACTTCCCAGGACTCCGCCAACATAAGATGAGACCGCCCAGGTAACGTATGCAATCAGATTAGCAGAATTGAACCATTCAAAATTCAGGATGCCACCGGTGCGATTTTTCTTATTCATGCTCAAGGCAAAAGTTTCATCAGTCAATAAAGATCCTATCAAAACGTTTCTTGACATGCTTTCCCTTGAAAAATAAGGAGCAACGTTCATGGACATCAGAATCATCCGCGAATTGACCAGAAAGGTCGACAAGACGATTGATGCCAGCGGACTTCCCGCCTGCAGCATGCTGACGGTTACGAACTGTGCGGAACCACCGTATGTCACGAGCGACATCAGCGTGATGATCCACGGCGAAAGTCCCGCTGATCTGCCAACAACCCCAAATGCCAGGCCAATGCCGATGTAGCCGAAAACAGTCGGCAGCGTATCGGTTACTCCCGTCCTGGCGTCAAGTTCATCATTCACATAAACCACCCCCGTAGTGTATTGATTACAAGGATACACCGATATTCGGATGATTTCCACAAGTTTTTGAAAACAACGCCGTTTTGTCAAAAAGAGCCGGCAAAAGCCGGCTCTTTAGCTTGCTATTTGGCAGCCTGTTTCTTAACGGCCGCTTTTTTGTCACTGTCCTTTTGAGGCGTATTGACCGTCAAGGTAATTTTGCCTTTTTTCGCACCGATTGTGACTGTATCTCCAATCTGAATCTTTCCTTGAAGCAATGCCTCGCTCAAAAGATCCTCAACTTCGGTTTGCAACGCACGTCTGATCGGTCGGGCACCGTATTCGGGATCAAAGCCGGCCTTTGCAACGACGGCAATTGCAGCAGGAGTGACCTTGAGCTTGACCTTTTGCTCGGCAATCCGCTTAATGACGTCTTTGGCCATCAACTTGACGATTTGATGCAGCTCATCTTTTTCAAGTGAATGGAAGATGACGATTTCGTCAATTCTGTTTAAAAATTCAGGCCTGAAACGCTTCTTCAGCGATTCTCTGATCTTGGAAGACATTGCCGCATAGTCATTTGAAAGATCCGCCGCACCGAAACCGACCGATTTTTCGTCACGCAATGCCGTTGCGCCAAGGTTAGACGTCATAATAATGATCGTGTTCCTGAAATTGACCTTTCGTCCTTTTGAATCCGTCAAATATCCGTCATCCAACACTTGCAGCAGGATGTTGAAAACATCCGGATGGGCTTTTTCGACTTCATCAAGCAAAACGACCGAATAAGGCCTGTTGCGGACCTTTTCCGTCAGCTGTCCGCCCTCATCGTACCCAACGTATCCCGGAGGAGCACCGATCAAGCGACTGGTTGAATATTTCTCCATATATTCGCTCATATCGATTCTGATCATGGCGTCTTCCGAACCAAACATCGCCTCTGCCAAAGCCTTGGCAAGCTCGGTCTTTCCGACGCCTGTCGGTCCAAGAAACATGAACGACCCGATTGGACGAGTCGGATCGGACAAACCGCTTCTTGCACGTCTGATTGCTTTTGACACGGCCTTGATAGCTTCATCTTGTCCGATAACGCGCTTATGCAGAATCTTTTCCAGGTTAATCAGACGTTCGCTTTCTGTTTTCGTCAGCTGCGTAACGGGCACGCCCGTCCACTCGGAAACAACCGTCGCAACGTCTTCTGCCGAAACGACGCCGGCGTATTCCTTCTTTTCGTCTTTTTTACGCTTGGCTTCTTCGATCCTGGCGATTTTTTCCTTTGCTTCCAGAGCCTGATTGCGCAATTTTGCCGCCTCTTCAAATTTTTCGTCAAGCAACGCCTGTTCTTGTTTCCTGGCAATTTCGGACAATTCCTTGTTCAAATCCAGCAGCTTGACGTTTTTCCCCGCCTTGACGATTCTCAGACGTGCTGCAGCCTCGTCCATCAAATCAATTGCCTTATCGGGCAAAAAGCGTTTCGTAATGTAGCGACTGCTTAAGTGTACGGCTGCTTCCAGGGCTTCATCCGAAATTTTCACCTTATGATGTTCTTCGTAACGCGGACGAACGCCCTTCAAAATTTCCAATGCAGCCTCCTGGCTCGGTTCTTCAACAACAACGGTCGCAAAACGTCGTTCCAAGGCAGGATCTGATTCAACATACTTTTGGTATTCATCAAGCGTCGTTGCTCCGATGACCTGCACTTCACCTCTGGCAAGCGCAGGTTTTAAAATATTGGAAGCATCAATCGCCCCTTCAGCGCCGCCAGCACCAATGAGCGTGTGCATCTCATCAATAAACAGAATAACGTTTCCGTCGCTGTAAACTTCTTCAAGAATCTTTTTCAAACGATCTTCGAATTCGCCGCGGTATTTTGTGCCGGCAACAAGCGATCCCATATCAAGCATCATCAAACGATCATTCTGCAGGTTCTCGGGAACGCAACCCTCGACGATGGCCTGTGCCAAGCCTTCAGCAACCGCTGTTTTGCCAACGCCGGGCTCACCTAAAAGAACCGGATTGTTTTTTGTCCTGCGACTCAGAATCTGAATAATCCGATTGACTTCCTTTTCCCGCCCGATTACGGGATCAATCATGTTTTCAGCCGCCATCTCGGTCATGTCGCGACCAAGCTCATCCAAGGTCGGCGTCTTTGACTTGCCCTGCTGTTCCTCGGCTTTTTTTGTCACGCGCCGCAATTGGCTTTGACTGATGCCGAGCCTGCGCAGAAGAATTTGACGAAGTTTTTTGCAATCCACATGCAGACTGGTTAATATTCGTGACGAAAGGATGTCTTCATCGCTCAACAATGCCAAAAGAAAATGTTCGGTCCCGATTCTGACGGCTCCCGTCAAATACGCCTGTTTCTTGGTTTCGTCCAAAACTGCCTTAGCCTTGGGAGAATACGGCAAATAGTTTCCTGGCGACTGACGCATCAAATTGCCGTACCCGGCCAATCGTTCGATTTCCCGGCGAACATCGCCAGGCGTCACCATCGCCTGTTTCAAGACCTGACCTGCCACGCCCTTTTCCTCAATAGTCAATGCAAGGAGCAAGTGTTCTGTCCCGATTGCCTGATGTCTGAAATAATTTGCCTGTTCCTGCGCAATCGCCATTACTCGTTTTGCGCTGTCAGTATATAAATCGTCCATGGAATTACCTTCCTTCTTTAGTGTTGTCAGTCAGCACACTTCAGCCTGTTGATAACGCTCTTTAAAATGCGCGCACGCACGATATCTCCAATCTCACGGTCGCTGAAGGCCAAAACGTTGCGGTTAAACGTGCTTAAAATGAGATTTGCTTCTCTTCTGTTCAAAAAATGATTCTCATACAGAGCCTGAACCACCTTGAAAGCATCCGTTTCCGTTATGGATTCGCCGGTATACTCGATCAATTCATTCAAGTATTCCGCATCATCGACCAAATCGACTTTCTCAATCCTGATGTATCCGCCGCCGCCACGCTTGCTTTCAACCAGGTAACCATTCTGAACTGTAAAACGCGTTTTGATTACATAGTTGATCTGTGACGGAACGCAGTCAAACTGCTGAGCTATTTCCGAACGCTTGATTTCAATTGAAGGAGACTCTTTCAAGATGCTTTTTAAATATTGCTCAATTATATCAGAAATATTCCGATTCTGCATACTCTACCACCCTTCCTCGCGTTTTGACTATGTTTGACTATTATTATAGACGCGTCAGGTGACATTTTGCAATCAATATCCCTTGTCATCCGCATGAAAACATGTTTTGATCCCGCAATTGCAGACGTTTTCCAGGCTTTTCAATCCTGTGGTAACTACAATTAATTATAGTCTTTTCAGAAAATTTTTGCACTATGATTTATAATGCAATCCGGACTCCGTTCAAGAACAAGAGCATGACAAAGTTCATGAAATCAAAAAAACCAGGGTGCGATTTCCATAACCATCGCATCCTGGATACCATCGCAACAATCATTGTTGCGAACCATTTTATTAAAATCGGGAAAACAGGATTTGAACCTGCGACCCCCACGTCCCGAACGTGGTGCTCTACCAAGCTGAGCTATTTCCCGGTAACCATAATCTATTATAGTATTTTAAAAATGATTTTGCACTATATTTATTACAAAATATCAAAAAATATAATGCACGCAGTTAAACAGTTTCACACGCCTCAATTCGAAAAGGCCGCATCAACCCAACCGCAATCCATTTAAATCGGGAAAACAGGATTCGAACCTGCGACCCCCTGGTCCCAAACCAGGTGCTCTA
>NZ_DAIUCE010000071.1:0-9562 GCF_036846325.1 Ligilactobacillus sp.
AGCGGTCACCTGACTGCGGCACTTCGTTCAGGCCGGTAATTTCGACCGGCGTTGCTGGAGTAGCCTTCTTGATGGCGCGTCCTCTGGCATCAGTCATCGTCCTGACGCGGCCAAAAGTATTGCCGACTACGATCGGATCTCCGACGTGAAGCGTTCCCTGCTGAACCAGAAGCGTTGCAACGGAGCCCTTGCCCTTGTCAAGGCGGGCTTCGATGACGGATCCTGCACCGTGTTGCTTAGGATTTGCCTTAAGCTCAAGCATTTCTGCCTCAAGCAGGATCATGTCAAGCAGTTCGTCAAGATTCTTGCCGAACTTGGCGGAAATGTCAACGAAGATTGTGTCGCCGCCCCAGTCTTCAGGAATCAGACCGTATTCGGTCAACTGTTCCATGACGTGGTTAGGGTTTGCGCCGGGCTTGTCAATCTTGTTAACGGCCACGATAATCGGAACACCGGCAGCCTTAGAGTGGTTGATGGCTTCGATTGTCTGCGGCATGACGCCATCGTCTGCGGCAACGACCAGGACGGTGATGTCGGTGATGTCGGCACCGCGGGCACGCATGCTCGTGAAGGCGGCATGTCCTGGCGTGTCAAGGAACGTAATGATCTTGTCATTGTGTCTTACCTGATAGGCACCGATATGCTGCGTAATTCCGCCTGCTTCACCGGCAGTGACGTTCGTATGGCGCAATTTGTCAAGCAGTGTCGTCTTGCCATGGTCAACGTGTCCCATGATCGTTACGACAGGCGGGCGCGGTGCCAGGTGTTTTCTGTTGTTTTCTTCATCTTCGAAGAACTTGTCGATGTCGGCCACGTCAACTTCAACTTTTTCTTCAGCCTTGATGCCGTAGTCGGCTGCAAGAATTTCAATCGTATCCTTGTCAAGCGACTGGTTTTGGTTGACCATCACGCCCATCATGAAGAGCTTCTTGATGATTTCGGCCGGTTCGCGGTGAATCTTCTTTGCGATATCGGCAACGTTCATGCCGACCGTATAGACCAGAGTTTCCGGCAACGGCTTGTTCTTGCGCTGCGGAACGGCGTTCTTCTTGTTGTCTCGCTGGTTGCGGTTATTGCGCCTGTTGTTTTTGCGATTGTTCTTCTTGTTGAACTTGCCCTTTTTATTGTCATTTCCGCCGAAACGGTCGTTGCCTTGTCCTTCTCTTTGACTGCTCCTGCGATTGTTGTTGTTTTTGTTTTTATCCATGTGGTTACCAGAATGCCTTTCGTTGATTCTATTCACTGACTTCTGATCACGGTTGCTCTTTCCATGATCAGGGCGAACGGCCTGCTTCTTTTCGTCTGTCCGCTTGTCAGAAGGCTTCTTTCCGACCCTTTCACTTTCCCTTTTATGCTCTCTGGCCGGTTTTTCAGCCTTGAAGGCAGCCGCCTTTTTCTCAACAGGGGCTTTCTTTGGAGCAAAGGCAGCCCTTAACTGCCGCTCTTCGTTTTCTCCAATCGTCGACATGTGATTGCCGACTTCAATTCCCTTCCTTTTGGCTGCCGCAATGACTTCCTTGCTGGAAACATTGAGTTCTTTTGCTAATTCATAAATTCTCTTTTTACTCATCGACATCGCTCCATTCTCGTAAAATCAAGCCTGTCAGGACTCTTGATTCGAGAAATACACGAATCAAAGAGTCAGCAGTTGCTTGAATTTCTTAGCAAAGCCTGCATCCGTCACTGCAATTATCGAACGTTTCGATCCTATTGCCGCACTGAGTTCATCCCTTGTGAATTCGAGCGAGCAAGTGACGTTGTAACTATTGCATTTATCAGTAATTTTCTTTTTCGTACTCTGTCCTGCATCATTTGCGCAAAAAACAAGACACGCCTTTCCAAGTCTAACCTGGTCAATGACAAGGTCAATGCCCGTCGTCAGTTTTCCTGCCCGGCGTGCAAGACCCAGTGACTGCAGAACTTTCTGTCTATTTTCCATTTCCGAACAATTCCGCGCGGGCTGCCTGGTGATCAACATAGGCAACCAGTTCATCGTAAAAGGCATCATCAATCTTAAGTCCGAATGCCTTGTCGAAGGTGCGGTCCTTTTTTGCCTTCTCGGCTGTTTTGACGTCTAAATGAATATATGCTCCGCGACCGGCCTTCTTGCCGGTCGGATCGATTGAAACTTCATTTTCCTTGTTTCTGACAACACGAACGAGTTCCTTTTTCGGCTTCATTTCTCCGGTAACAATGTCTTTTCGCATCGGTATTTTACGCTGTGCCATCTAAAAACCTCCCTTATTCGTCATCCGCCTCAATGTCTTCGATGTCCTCAATGCTGATGGCATCTTCCGTTTCAACATCTTCTGTTTCAGGCAGTTCAAAGTCTTCCTCAGGTTCTTCTTCAAGCTGACGGTCAAGTTCCTCCATGTTTGATTCAGACTTGATGTCAATCTTGTAACCGGTCAGATGAGCTGCAAGCCGGGCATTCTGTCCGCGCTTGCCGATTGCAAGCGACAGCTGCGTGTCAGGAACGACGACCGTGCATGCATGATCATCGTCTCTGTCGAAGCGGACTTCAAGAATTTCGGCCGGTTTCAATGCAGCCTTGATATATTCGGCCGGATCTTCACTCCACTCGACGATATCCATCTTTTCTCCGTTTAATTCCTCAACGATTGCCTTGACGCGTTCTCCGCGAGGGCCAACGCAGGTTCCGATCGGATCGATTCCTTCCTGGTCGGAGTAGACGGCAATTTTGGCACGGTCGCCCGCTTCACGCGCAATCGACTTGATTTCAACGGTTCCGTCAAAGATTTCCGGAACTTCATTTTCAAACATGCGTTTCAAAAGATCAGGATGCGAACGGCTTACGTAAACCTGTGGCCCGCGGTTGCGGCGCTTCTTCCTGCCTTCTTCTTCATTCTGCTCGGCATTTTGATTTTCGTTTGGATCAACGACCTTGTACACGTAGACCTTGATGCGGTCATGTGAGTTGTAGACTTCGCCGGGAACCTGGTCGCGCTTCGAAAGAACGGCTTCAACGTTGCCGAGGTTGACATAAACGTAACGGCTGTCGCGGCGTTCGACTTCACCGGTCATGATTTCATTTTCATAACGGCTGTACTGGTTATAGATCATCTGGCGTTCTTCTTCGCGCACGCGCTGCATGATGACCTGCTTGGCCGTCTGAGCCGCAATCCGGCCGAAATCACGTGGAGTGACTTCAAAGTCAATCGTGTCGCCGATTTCGTAGGCTCTGTTGATTTCAAGAGCATCAGACAGGCTGACTTCGAGGCATGAATCCAGAACTTCGTTGACGACTTCCTTGACGGCAAAGACCTTGATGTCGCCGCGGCTTGCATCAAACGTCACCTTGACGTTCTGTGCCTGACCGTAGTTCTTCTTGTAGGCGGAAACAAGCGCCTGTTCCAAAGCATCGATGATGACTTCCTTTTTGATGCCCTTTTCAGTTTCAAGTGCATCCAATGCATTAAGCAATTCCTTACTCATTTTTTCTGTGCTCCTTATTATTAAAATTTGATTGCCAAACGCGCCTGTGCAATCTGCCTGCGCGGAATCACAATCGTCTTCTGACGAGTCTTGTCCATGTATTCCAGCGTCAGTTCATCCGGCTTCAAGTCGACCATTGTGCCTTCATAAACCTTGTTTCCTTCCAGCGGCTGATACAGCGAGACATGAATATATGAATTCAATGCCCGCTCGTAATCGCGTTCCTTTTTCAGCGGACGCTCAGCCCCGGGTGAGGAAACTTCCAGAAAGTATGCCTGAGGAATCGGATCCGGGTCGCAGTCGTCAAGCTTTTCGCCGAGCAAATCGCTGACAAGTGCACACTCCTCAATATTGATTCCACCGGGCTTATCGATATAAATCCGCAAATACCAGCTCCTGCCTTCCTTTACGAATTCCACATCAACTAATTCAAAGTGACGTTCATCCAATATAGGCGTGACCAATCCCGTCACTGTTTCAACAACGCTGCTCAAAATTTTCCTCCTCGCATCATTTCAGAATGGAACCCGCTCCAATAAAAAGAGCGAGCATCTCTGCTCACTCCCTAACGAGTATCAAAAACAATGTTATTGTAGCATATTGAAATGACATTTTCAAGTTCTGCGTGAAAATGAATGAAAATGCAGGGAATTTACCCAAGCATGTCAAAAAGCGACAGCTGATTTTCATCCGACAATCCGTCCAGAACATGATTTTCAGTCATGAAGTCAACCAGTGACTGCGAAACTTTTCCGCGTTCCTTCAGATCCTGTTTGGAAATGAATTCGCGCTCCTCTCTTGCCGCAACAATCTGCTTGGCAACGTTGAGTCCGAGGCCGGGGATTGCCGAGAAAGGTGCCAGGAGTGTATTTCCTTCAATCAGCCAGTCCGAGGCATCCGAACGTCTGATGTCGACCATCTTGAACTCAAAGCCGCGTTCAAGCATTTCGTTTGCAAGCTCAAGCACGGTCAGCAGATTCTTTTCCTTGGCCGAAGCGTCATTGCCCTTTTCGTTGATTTCCTTCATGCGGGCCTTGACGGATTCCTTGCCGTTGGCCATTGCAACCAGGTCAAAATCATCGGCGCGTACTGAAAAGTATGCTGAATAGTAGATCAGCGGGTAGTAGACCTTGAAATAGGCGATGCGCAGCGCCATCAAGACGTAGGCGGCGGCATGGGCCTTGGGGAACATGTACTTGATCTTCAGGCAGGCCCCGATGTACCATTCGGGAACGTTTGCCTTGTGCATCTCTTCCTGCCACTCATCCGGAATACCGCGTCCCTTGCGCACGTGTTCCATGATCTTGAAGGCAAGATCGCTTTCAACGCCCATGTGAATCAGGTCCATCATGATATCGTCACGACATCCGATGACTTCGGGCATCGTAACCGTCTTGTTCTGAATCAGCTCCTCGGCGTTCCCGAGCCAGACGTCAGTGCCGTGAGACAGGCCGGAAATCTTGAGCAGTTCGGCAAACGTCTTCGGCTTCGTTTCCTCAAGCATCCCGCGAACGAATCTCGTTCCGAATTCCGGAATGCCGAGCGTTCCCGTTTTTGATTGAATCTGTTCTTCCGTGACGCCCAGAATCTCCGTTCCGGAAAACAGCGCCATCACACCGGGGTCATCAGTCGGAATCGTCTTCGGCTCGATTCCCGAAAGATCCTGCAGCATGCGGATCATCGTCGGATCATCGTGACCAAGACAGTCGAGCTTCAGAATATTGTCGTGAATCGAGTGGAAGTCAAAGTGCGTCGTGCGCCAGGCAGCATTGACGTCATCTGCCGGATACTGAATCGGCGTGAAATCATAGATGTCCATGTAGTCGGGAACAACCAGGATGCCGGCCGGGTGCTGTCCGGTCGTTCTTTTGACGCCCGTTGCGCCCTTGGCCAGACGGTCGACTTCAGCAGACCTCAGCGTCAGTTCGTTGTCACGCTCGTATGCCTTGACATAGCCGTATGCCGTCTTGTCGGCAACGGTACCGATCGTCCCGGCACGGAACACGTTGTTTTCCCCGAACAGAACCTTCGTGTAGTTGTGCGCAACCGGCTGATAGTCGCCGGAAAAGTTCAAGTCGATGTCAGGAACCTTGTTTCCCTTGAACCCAAGGAACGTTTCAAACGGGATTTCCTGTCCGTCCTTGACAAGAGGCGTGCCGCATTCCGGACAGTCCTTGTCGGGAAGATCGTATCCGCTGCCGTATTCGCCTTTTGTATAGAATTCAGAATACTTGCACTTCGGACAGCGGTAATGCGGTGGCAGCGGATTGACCTCGGTGATTCCGGTCATCGTCGCCACGAGGCTTGAACCGACGGAACCACGGGAACCGACCAGATATCCGTCCTTGTTGGACTTGAAAACGAGCTTCTGCGCAATCAGATAGATTACCGAAAACCCGTTGCCGATAACTGACTTCAGTTCCTTGTCAAGACGGGCCTGAACGATTTCCGGCAGCGGGTCGCCGTAAAGCTCGTGCGCCCTGTTCATCGTCAGGTTGCGGATATCGTCTTCTGCCCCCGGCATTTTCGGCGTATACAGCTTATCCTTGACTGGCGTGATTTCGTCACACATTGCTGCAACCTTGTTCGGATCGTCGACAACGACCTTTCTGGCCAGTTCCGGTCCGAGAAAGGCAAATTCGTCAAGCATCTCATCCGTCGTCCTGAAGTGCGCGTCAGGCAGATTCTTCAAGCGGTTGAGCGGATTTGCGCCCCCCTGGGAATGAATCAGGATCTTGCGGTAAATCGCATCTTCCCTGTTCATGAAATGAACGTCTCCGCTTGCGACAATCGGCTTGCCGAGTTCTTCGGCCAGTTTCACCATATTTTTGATAATGTCTTCAAGCTCTTCTTCATCCCTGACGAGTTCGCGCTCCAGAAGCGGCGCGTACAGTGCCTTGGGCTGGATTTCCAGATAATCATAGTTTCTGGCCTTGGCCTTGGCCGTTTCATAGCCCTTCTGCATCATGGCCGTGAAAACTTCGCCATCGGCACATCCGGAACCGACCAGAAGTCCCTCGCGGTATTTTTCAAGCACCGATCGTGGAACCCTGGCAACGCGGTAGAAGTGATTGACCATCGAATCTGATGCCAGCTTGAAGAGGTTCTTCAATCCGTCCTGCGTCCTGGCCAGGACGATTGCATGAAACGGATGCTGCTGCTTGTAGGTGTCCGGCTGAACCATGTGCCTGTTAAAATCGTCATGATATAGAATTCCGAACTGTTCGCGTGCATCAGCGAGCATCTTGTAGAAAATATAGCCGGTCGCTTCGGCATCGTAAATGGCCCGGTGGTGATGTTCCAGATCAACTTTGAGCCGCTTGGCCAGCGTATCGAGCGTAAAGCGCCTCATGTCCGGATAAAGAATCCTTGCCAGAGGCAGCGTATCGACCCACGGTTCCTCAATCTCAGGCATGCCGTGGCGAAGATAGCCGGTATTCATGAAGTCGACGTCAAACGTGGCATTGTGTCCGACGATGATGCACCCCTTGCAGAATTCACGGAAAAGCCTGAAAACCTCTTCTTCCGTCTTTGAACCGCGGACCATCGCATCGGTAATATGCGTCAGATTGATGGTCGTTTGCGAAAGCGGATGTCCCGGATCGATGAATTCTTCAAATTCGTCAATCTTTTCTCCGTCCTTCATCTTGACTGCGGCCAGTTCGATGACCTTGTTGTATTGAGCCGACAGACCCGTCGTTTCCGTATCAAACACGACGTAAGTGGCATGCTTCAGTTCCTCATGTTCTTCGTTGTACGCAATCGGCTGACTGTCTTCGACAACGTTTGCCTCAACGCCGTAAAGAATCTTGACACCGTTCTTCTGTCCGGCCGAATGTGCTTCCGGAAAGGCCTGAAGCGTGCTGTGGTCGGTAATCGCAATCGCCTTTTGCCCCCACTTGGCAGCCTGTGCAACATAGTCTGAAATCGAATTTGTCGCATCCATCATGCTCATGTTGGAGTGCAAGTGAAGCTCAACGCGCTTTTCACCTTCAGGAGCCGTGTCCTTTCGTCCTTCATGCTTGACTTCATTGATGTCATAGGCATTGATGACAAGGTCCCTCATATAGCTGTCTTCCTGGACGTTGCCCTTGACCTTGACCCACTGGCCGACCTTGACTGCATCAAACATCGCTTCATCCTTGGCATTGTTTGAAAACTTCTTGACGGCAAACGAAGAAGTGTAGTCGGTGATCTTGAACGTCAGAATCTTTCTGCCGGAGCGCAGTTCGCGCACCTCGGAATCGAAGACGTATCCCTGCACGACCACGACTCTCTCCTCTTCCGTGATTGTCTTCATCGGCCTGATTTCGGTGTCTTCCGAAATCTTCTTGCCGACCATCACCGGTCCTTCAACCGGCGGAAGCTCTTCCTGCTTCTTCACGTTCTTAGGCTGTCTGGCCTTCTGCTCGTTTGAAAGCTTGATCTGCTCATAGGCTTTCCTGGCCAGATCCGCATCGTTTTCGGCATGCTTCTGCTGCATGGCCTCGCGCTTTTCCTCAATCGCCTTTTCATCAACGTAGGGTTTAATCGTGAATTTGGGGAAACCGGCATTCTGATATGCCGTTTCGATCCTTTCCAGAACGTTGCGCTTCAAAAAATCGCGCAAGACCGTATTTTCAGCCAGAAGCTTGACCTGACCGTGATCAAGTTCCGGCGGATTGCGCAGGAGATTTTGGGTAAAACCATTTGCTTTTCCGCTCGTTTCAACGGCATATGCCCAGTATGAAACCAGTTTTTCATCATCCATCACAGGATTTCTCGTCGTAAAATTAAGTCTCGTCCTGCAAATCGGCCTGAAAGACGTCTCGACAAGCTGATTGAGTCTTGCAAATGTCTGAAACGGCAGGATGTCGTTCACTTCCAGATAAAAATCCCAGCGCTTCGACTTCGTATGCACTTCGACCTTTTCAATCAGCGCATCGGAAAATGCTTCCCTGTCATCCTGCCACTTGATTTGTTCAAGCAGTTTTTCAAACATGGCTTTTTTATCGAGTCCCACTCATACCCTTCCTTTCATTTAAAACTCACTTATACGATTTTAGCACAGTAGACCACTTTTTGCACTTTGTCGCCTGTCGCTCAATTGTGACGGGAAAAATCCTCCTGATGATGTTATACTGAATTTGTATAAAATAATTTTGTTACTATGATGAAGGGATGAGAATCCATGTATTACAATGCAGCACTTGTCTTAGAAGGCGGAGCCATGCGCGGGTGCTATACGTCCGGCGTCCTTGACTGTTTTCTGGATCGTGACATTCAGTTCAACTGCGTCATCGGCGTTTCAGCGGGATCTCTTGCCGGAGCGAACTATGTTTCCAAACAATATGGAAGAACATTTGAAATCAATACCGAATACCGCAACGATCGCGATTATATTTCCGTCAGTCATCTCTTAAAGGGCAAAAGCATCATCAATCTTGACTATCTGTTTACGGATCATGGGATTTCATGGCACAACTACGATGAAAATGCCTACAATCTGTCTGAAACGGACTTCGTAATCGTAGCCACCAGACTGAAGGACGGCAAACGCGTCGAATTCCACAAGCCTCCGGTCGGCCGTGAACTGACCGACGCCCTCGAGGCCTCTTCGTCGATGCCGATTATTTCCAAACCGCATCAGACGTCGCAAGGGCTCTGCCTTGACGGCGGAATCTCAGATTCCATTCCGGTCGATCTTGCGCAGGAACTGGGCTTCGACAAAATCGTCGTCGTCAGAACGCGTAACCGCGAATATCGCAAGAAACCTGGCAGCAAGGCAATGGAAAAGGCAATTGAAATGAACTTCAGGCAATACCCTGATTTCGTCAGGCAGGTCAACGGCAGGCCGGAAGCCTACAACAAGCAGGCAGACGAACTGCAGAAAATGGAGGAATCAAAACAGATATTCTGCATTGCCCCAAAGGAACCCGTCAAGGTCGGCAGGCTTGAGCGAAACGTCAGAAAGCTGAAGGAACTGTACAATGAAGGGTACAGCGAAGCAGACGAATGCTTTGAAGCAATGATTGAATATCTTGAAGGATGATGAGCAGGCCGGGAAAAGAGTCTCTTTTCAAATGAAATGCCGAACAGGGAGGTCGCAGGTCGGCTGATTTTGTCC
>NZ_DAIUCE010000072.1:0-9426 GCF_036846325.1 Ligilactobacillus sp.
CTGTCAACTTCAAAAAAATTACATATATTTGCTTTTTCAAGATAAACAGCAGCGGCTTTATTTCTCTTCAGACGAATTAATTTCCCCAAGAACCGCCTTAACACGGATTTCCTTCACTTTGTTTAACTATAAAGGTGATTTTAAAGATTTTATAAACAATTCTTTTTTACTTCACATTTTTAATTAAACAATGCGCCCGTCTCAGAAAAAGCCTGCCATGAAAAAAAGTCCGGACTGCTGCATGCAGTTCGGACTGATTCACTAACTGTTCATTTTCTTGATTATAATCTCAACGCGACGATTCTGCGCCTTGCCCTCATCAGTGTCGTTTGAAGCCTTGGGGTTATTTTCAGCATATGCCTGGACGGAAACGTTGCTTTCGCTGATGGCACCCTTGGAAACGAAGTAGCGCATCACGGTTACGGCACGGGCGGAACTTAATTCCCAGTTTGATGCGTATTTGCTTCGCTTTGAAACAGGAACGTTGTCGGTATAGCCGGCAACGACGACAGGATTTGCACTGACCTGCTTAAGATCAGGAACAAGCTTGTCCAGCATCTGTCTGACCGCATCGGAAAGATCTGCCGAACCCGAACTGAACAGAATGCTCGAATCAAGATTCAGGTGAACACCGTCGCTTTCGTAGCTGACAGTCGTATTGCCGGCACGGCCTGTAGCTTGAATGTCCTGCTTGAGCTTTTCAGCAACTTCCTTCAACTGCTGCTGTTCCTGAACGCGGGCCTGCTGTTTGCTGAGACTGTTCTGAACGCTCTGCTCACTCGCCGCCGCCTGCTTTCTGGTCGAAACGGATGATGCCCCCTTGCCCTTCGTCGCCGTTTCGCCCATGTCAATCACATTGTCCACAGCTGAGTCGTTCTTGATGGGGTTGAGCGCCATGACTTGATTGAATTCATTTTTCAAGGCATTGAATTTGTTCGAATCAACGTTGGACATGGCAGAAACAACGATGAACAGACCCAAAAGCAGGGTCAGCATGTCTGAATACGGCAGAAGCCAGGCTTCACTGGCCTCCTCTTCCTTTCGTTCCTTCTTTCTTCTAGCCATGTGCTCTCCTCCTATTCTTCAGAATCCTTGCGTTTTTCCGGCGGAATTTGAGCATAAAGCTTTTGTTCGATGACTTTTGCGGAATGTCCCGCCTGAATGTCCATGATACCTTCAATAATCAGTGTCTTAAGCAGAACTTCTTCTTCATTCTTGGCTTCCAGACGCGTTGCAAAGGGAATCATGACCAGATACCCCATGAAGATACCAAAGATTGTTGCAACGAAGGCCGAGGCAATCATCGGTCCCAGCTTGTTGATGTCGGAAAGATTCCCCAAAGCACCGATCAAGCCGATTGCGGCACCCATAACCCCCAGTGTCGGTGAAGTTGAGCCTGCCGTTTTGAACAGACCTGACATGCGATGGTGTCTTGCCTCCATCGCATCAACTTCTGATTCCATTAAATCCCTGATCTGCTCGGCTTCAGCACCGTCGACAACAAGCTCCAGCCCCTGCTTCATAAACGGATCGTCAAGTTCGTTAACGGGTGCTTCGAGAGCAAGAAGTCCTTCACGACGAGCAAGGTTCGAAAGCTCGACCAGCTTTTCAATCGTCCCGTTCAAATCCGGCTCTGCATTTGACATCAGCACCTTCATGACCTTTGGAAGACGCTTGATGTCCGCCATCGTATAGGAAGACAGGACAGCGGCAATCATTCCGCCGAAGATGATTACGAACACTTCCCCGTTCAAAAGCATCGCTACGCTGGCGCCCTTCAAAACCAGGGCCATCACGATACAGATTGCCCCAAGAACAAGCCCTATTATCAAAAATATATCCATTTCGTTCCCTCCGTAACTAACTGCTGTATATGTACACAACTGTTATATCGGTAAAACACGCTTAAAATTAAGCCGTCCGATTAAGATGTATAGTTGACCTTTTTGAGAGTAATTCTTGAATATTTATGATTTTGGAGATTTGCCCGTAAATGGGCAGCCCTTGGTTACAATCAAAGTACACATTTAACGCCGCATACACAAACAAAGCCCCAGATGATTTGCAATTAACTGCAAATCATCCGAGACTTTTATTAGAGATATAGTTTTTTCAGCTGCGTTTTACCCTTTATTTGAAACGCTTTGAATGCTCGGCCAGCTCGTCAGCCGTATCGCTCAGTTCTCGAACTGCGACTGCAAGTTCTGACATAGAGGCTGAAACTTCTTCCGCATTTGCGGAAACCTGCTCCGTTCCGGCAGCATTTTCCTCAGTCGAAGCTGAAATCCTGTCGAGGCTTTCGCTTACCCTGGCTTCGATTTCATTCAGAGAATCATTGCCGTGCTTGATTCGTTCGGAAGTTGAAATAAGCTGTTCGGTGTTCCTGTAGACCGCTTCAGTGGACTTGATTGCAGAATCAATCAGCTGCGTCTGTCGCCTGCCGACTTCCTTTGAAATTTCGACTTCATCTGACAGACGATCCGACTTCTGCTTGATTTCCTCAATGATGCCGGCAATCTGGCTCGTCGACTCCTTGCTTCTGACCGCAAGCTTCCTGATTTCCTGTGCGACGACCGCAAATCCCTTGCCGGAATCGCCGGCACTGGCAGCTTCAATGGATGCGTTCAGAGCAAGCAGATTGGTCTGTCGCGCAACTTCATTGATTACGCTGATGACCTGCGTGATGTTCTGGATGCTGTCGCTCAAATTCTGCATCTCGTTGACGAGACGTTCAGTCTGTTCCTGCGAGCTGTTCCAGTTGGTGCTTACTTCCGTCATCGTTGCCATGTTCTGCTGATTCAGGGAAGCTGTCTGCGTCGAAACGTTGTCCAGCACGTCCACGTCCTTCGCAAGCTCACTGGCAATTCTTGAAAGTTCCTTCATCTGCTCATCGCCCTGAACCGTTTCACGCGCCTGGTTCTCGGTGACGCCTGCCACGTCGGTAATCGTCTGCGACACTTCGTCAACGGCACTTGCCGTCTGTTCAGAAGTCTCGCGCAGCTTCTCTGCATTTCTGGCCGTCTTGACCGCGCTTGACTTCACGCTTTCGGTCAATGCGGAAATCGAATCAATCATTTCGTTGTAAGCCAGCGACATCTCGTTTAATTCGCTGCGGTCCTTTCTTGGTTCAACTGCCATTCTGGCAACTTTGGCCTGGAGGCTTCCGCCCAAGGCATCCGTGTCAATGCGTTCCAGATAACCGTCCCTGCCGCGGTTGAATGCCTTCGTAAAACTGCCGAGCATGATTTCGACCGCCTTGATTACAAACATCGATGAAAGCACGACCAATACGACCATCACAATCGAAACAATCAGCGACGTCCTGACAAGCTTGCCCAGTTCCTCACTGAGGTCATTTTGAGGAACAAACGCAAAAGCCCATGCCTGACTGTTCGCACCGCCCTTGTTATAGTAAACTTCGGAAACTCCCCTGATTCCCGAAACCCTTAAAGTTCCCTTCGTCTCCTTTGCCGCCTTTATTTTTCTGTATACATCGCTTGATGAAATGTTCTGACCCTTTCTGTACATTTCCTTCGTATCGCCGGACTTGGTTCCCATTACGTCCCCCTGCTTCGAAATCATGGTAATCGTCCCTTTTTTACCAACGTTCAGAGGTCCGACGGTTGCTTCAACCTTGTCGTATTCGACACGCAATGCCAGAACACCCTGCTGATTGCCGCTGTTTGAGACCGCGCTTGAAACGATTGAATAATACTGTCCAGTCGATTCATCATATGCAGGTTTCGTCCAGTAAACGCTGGACGTGTCGCTCATGGCACCCCGGTACCAGTCCTGAGTTCTCGGATCGATTTTTTCCGACAGGCTGTTCAGTGCGTAAAGTCTGCCATCCTGCGTTCCAAAATAGACGTTGGAATAGACACTGTTTCCGGAAAATGACGTCTTCATCGTATCTAGTATCTTCTCTTCCGTGAACTTTCCCTGCGTGAATCCGGAAAGAGACGTCCCGGAGTTGACCTTTGCCTCGGCATCAGACGCAATGTCCGACAATGTCTTTTCCATCACCTGGGCAGCAGTTTCCTTTGAAAGCTGGTTGCGCTCATTCAAAAGATGCCTGGTCTGAAGATATGATGTCGAAAACATCACGACAATCGACAGCAATGCTGCGATGATCATGAAGAAACCGGCAAACCGTCCCAATGACTTGCGATGCTCCTTTTCTTTTCCGCTTTCGTGTCTGCTCCTTTTCTTAAACAATGTATGTATGTTCTTCTTCAATTCTCATTCCTCCACAAGATGCATGTACTTCTATCAATCGGATATTTTGCTTAGTTTTAAACATATAAATGGTATAATTTTTTAAAATATCTTAAAACATCATGTAAATATGATATAATGTTAGCTATATGGGGTACAATTGAGCATCTTAACTGTATTTCATTCGGATTTAACCAAAGCTACAAGAAGGATTATTTGCCATGACCAACAGAGTTACAATCAGGGACGTCGCACGATACGCCGACGTTTCAATGTCAACCGTTTCGCAGATCTTAAACGGAAAAGCCAGCCGTTTTTCGAACGATACGCGCAAAAAAGTACTTTATGCGCGTGATGCCCTGGGATACGTTCCGGACTTCAACGCCCGAAATCTGATTACTAATTCGGTCAAGACCATCGGCGTGATCGTTCCTGACATCGGCAATCCGTTTTTCAGCACTTTCATTAAAAGCATTGAACTTCTGGCAATGGAACAAAACTGCATCCCGCTGATTCTGAGTTCAAACGACAATCAAGAACTCGAGCGCAGGCACCTCGAACAGCTGATTAACCGCTCAATCGACGGAATCATCATTGCCAGCCCCTCAATCGGGCAGGAGGAGATTGACAATCAGCTGAAGAAAAACCGCATTCCCTATCTTCTGATTGACCAGAATCCGATTGCAGACGGTGACCGCGTCATGACGGATGATTTTCACGGCGCAGAACTTGCCGTCAATCATCTTGCTCAACTGGGACATCGCAAAATCGCCATGATTATGGCAAACAGGCCTTCAGACAATCTCAAGCGGCGTTTCTTCGGATATAAGCAGGCACTTAAGGCAAACGGGCTTGCTTTTGACGAAAATCTCGTCATTTCAACCGAGATGAGCAAGATCGGCGGTCTGAACGCAGCAGACAAGCTGGTCAGAACCGATGCCACCGCTGTTTTGACGGTCAACGACGAGGTGGCCATTGGTCTTTACCACGGATTGAACCTTTTGGGCAAAAGCATTCCGGACGACTACTCGGTCGTCGGCTACGACAACATCGATCTTGACGAGTACCTCGCACCGCCCCTGACCTCAATTTCCCAGCCGGTTCATGAGCTCGGGGCAACTGTCTTTGAAAAGCTCATCGGACGCATCAGGAATCCCGATCTTCCCCAAACGGAGGTCGTTCTCCCGGTAAAGCTGGTCAGGCGCAACAGCACGAGAAGACTAACCTGAAGTTTTCAGGAAATGAAGGCACTTTATATGAAAGTTAAAACGGGACTTTGCTTGTGTATGCTCGTTAAATGTGTGGCTTTGACCGCAACCAAGGGCTGCCATTTACGGACAAATCTCAACGTAATAAGGAGCTGGAATTTACGGGATCATGAGCGCTCGGCTCCACACCTTGTCTAATCGGGTTCTGCCTCGCATTCACCCTATCACAAGCAGTGACTCCCTGGACGAGTTTCACTCGCCTTCGGTCGTCCTCATGCTTGTGTACGGGCTCATGAGCGCTCGGCTCCACACCTTGTCTGATTCCGTAATCCCGCCTTGAAGCCTTGACTGAGCAGGCGATTTTCAGCACTGCATTTAAAAACAGGACTTCCCAGCAAGGGAAGCCCTGTTCATTAACTTTTTCACTTTGTTACATATACTGCCTGTCTGCCCATCTGCTTATAAGCGGCGGCAAAGTCATCCCAGCCTACCTCGCGGTTCTTATAGCCATAGGGATCGTTGATGTAGACCACCCTCTTGTCACGGTCGAACCCGGTGATGCAGACACTATGCTCGCTGTAGGTCACGTCAATTTTTCCGTCAGGTGTGTCCCATGTCTGAAAATCGCTGACCGGAGCAAATGCAGTCGTTGTGATTGTCCAGACAGGATGACCTTCTTCAACCTTGTTGATGACGGTATCAAAGTTTGAACCTGTCAGATCATAGACATTATCAGAATATTTTCTTGCCAGCTTGTAAATGGGCCCGTGATAAACGCCAAGGCCGGGCGACGTGCTTCCTGAGACTGATCCGACGAACCCGTCATTGGGATTGCCATGCTCCCCGTTGTCATATTGAAGCGGAACCGTTGCAATATTGTCGGCAAGCTCAGACTTGGTAACATCAATTCCGTTATAGTTCAGGACCATTGCCAGAGACGTCACTTCACACCCGTTGTACAGCTTGGGAGCATCCATCTGATTGATCAGCGGAACGTCCAGCACCACGCGCTTCTTGTGAACGACCTTTACTGCACTTTTGGCATCCTCTTCGTTAAGCAAATCTGATGCCTGATCGACAATATTTCCCGGGTTATATTTCCAGACAGCTGCAGCTGCCCCAATCAATAAGATGACGGTAACCGCCAGAAAGAAAGGCGCCCTGGATCTTCTGCGGGAAACTCTGCGCCTGACTTTCTTTTTCGAACCCGAATATTTTCCCCGATTACTACTCCTCCTGGAAGTATTAGGCATAATTGTCACCTTTCCAATTCAAGAAAATATTTACTGATTAGTCTTCATCGTCATGCCTTACAAGCGACATGCCGCCGTTTTGTTCATCATCATCTTCTTCCGCAGGACCAATGCCAAGCGCCTGCGAGAAGGTGGCGTCAACGATTGCAATGACGTTTTTGGCAAAATCCTCATCATCTTCCGCATCAATGTCGACTGCACGCTGATCGTAGTGCGGTCCGACGGTATCGGACAGAAAATCGATAAGTTTGTTGTGGATGGCAACGACCAGTTCCCAATTGTCCTCATCACTGTAATCAACCTCTTCCTGACCGTTTTCAAGCGCTTCGCTGGTCAGACGCATCATCGCATACATACCCGCATGCTTCGAGAGCGTGAACAAGGCATCGGACAACAGCAGCGGCAACTTGACATAGTCGCGGTAGATATTGTCAATTTCCTTATAGACGTTGTACTGATCATTGATGAAATTCATGAACTGCTGTTCTTCTTTTTCAATATCGTATTTCATTAAAGTTCCTCCCTGAAAGTTCGTTGTTTCAAAGCTCTGCATTTTTCTTCATATCAAGCAAATACGTAAACGTAAAATAAATATCCTCCCAAGCCCAGGCAGCACAAGCCGATTACAAACAAGATGAATCTTGTCATCCACGAATCTCGTTCGTGCATCCCGATTGCGCTGACGATCATCAGCAATCCGAAAAGGGCAAAAAGCAGGATAATCAGTATTATTGACAGCCGCACCTCTTCCACCTCAGTTAAATTGTTATCATTCAACAATTATAGCATAAAACACGAGGCTTGTAATGCTGTTCCTGAATGCAAAAAACGCCGCAATGCTTTCAAAAAAAGCCGTGCAGCGTTTCAATTTCAGACCGGAGCAATCATTCGATTCGGTCGATTCATTAATGTTCGTTTCTTTTAGTACCAGCCGTTTTGAAGCCAGTGTGACTTGGCATTTGCCCATGAACCGTAACGGTTGAGCACGTAGCTTTCTGCGACGCGTTCCTGGTTTTCAGCAGAATAGTCGCCGCCAAGGTATGCACTCGAAAGCTGATACTTTCCATAGTAGTTGCCGTTTTGAGCAGTGTATGAGCCACCTGATTCACGTGAAGCAATCCAGTCGCGCGCAGCCTGTTCGCTTGATGAGGCAACTGCCTGCGAAGTTGTCTGCTGCGTCGTAACCTGCTGTGATGACTGTTGAGTTGACTGCTGGGACGTCTGCTGCTGTGGTGCCTGCTGCGTCGTCTGTGCGCTTTGTTGAGCGGAAGCGGCGGCATCGCCGTTATTCGTATTGACCACAAGCTTTTGTCCCGGGAAAATCAAGTGAATGTTCTGCAGTGAATTCAATGATTGAATTGAAGAAACAGTCGTATTATTCTCATCGGCAATTTGAGATAAAGTATCGCCAGATTTGACTGTAACCGTATCAGCGTTTGCTGCGGCTGCACCTGCAACCGTAAAACCTGCAGCACATGCGATTGATAAAGCAACTTTGTTAAATTTCATAAATAAATTTCACTCCTGTGTTTTATATCAAACCTATTACGTCTGTAGTAAGCATTGTTCTTACTCTGGTGAAGATCCTCACGCTCGCTTGCCTCACGAGCTAACATGGAACATTATATGGGAGCAATGTAACAATCAAGTACCAGGATAATTACAAGCAAGCGTTTTCTTGAAATTTTTGTTACATTCTGTAATATTTAAAATGTGACTTTTTAATGATTTTTTTGAATATATTTACCTTGAAGCCTTGACAGCACTGGATTTCTCGACTTTAGAATAAATCTATCCTTATACTAGGTTGATAACAATTCGTTTCCACGATATTTTTCTGAAATTTGCGAAATTTTTTTTGAAAAAAAAAAATTCCGGCCTTCTCTTACCAAAATACAGTAAGGAAACCGAAATTTGTAACATTTTTGAAATATTGTAAAATCCAATTTGAATGTTTGTTCGCATTAACTGCTGCTTTTCCTTTGCTTACGCCATTTCCGGTAGATGAAAACAACTGAAAACAAGATTACAAGTCCGACCAAAGCCCCGACTGCAAGGACTTTGCTTCCTTCAAAGATTGCATTTCCGCCAAAGGCATAGATGAAAGACGTCGGCAACATGCCGACCACGATGCATGAAATTGCAGTTGAAACGGGCAATTTCAGATGAACGTTCACGTAGTTGACTATAAATGAAGGAAACATCGGCATCATGTAGCCTGCGAGAATGCCGTAGATCTTCTGCCTGTACTGTTCGATCTCCGCAATGAAATCTTCGATCTTCTGCGAACGCTTCGGCAGATCGTAACGCGTAAAAAACAGCCACATGCACAGATTCCCAAGCGACGTGCCGCAGAGGTTCATCAAAAAACCGATTTCCGGCCCGAAACATGCGCCGTTGAAAATGCAGATGACAGAACTCGAAAGAACCGGAATGGCAGTGGTCGTTGTCGTCAGCAATAACAGAAAGAACGCATCCTTCATCCCATGCTCGCGAAAAACGGTTTTGAGCAATTGACGGTCAACGTCCGGATCCAGAAAAGCAAGCAGCTGACCGATGTAATCGTGAAAGACGAACCCGAAGGCTGCGATCAGGATTATCAGGTCAATCAGACAAAGTACATAGATCAACCTTTTATGTTTCAATTTCCTTCTCATTGCCAAAATGATCACCTGCTTATGAAAACTTTTCTACTACGTTAGTTGCTAGTTTGTAATATTCCCATGATTTCCAGGTTATGGGTCAGCATA
>NZ_DAIUCE010000073.1:0-8603 GCF_036846325.1 Ligilactobacillus sp.
AACTTATTTATAAACGAAATTACGCCGGAGACAGCAAGAAAAATGAATATTAATATAAAATCAGCAGCTCTTGTAAAAAGATTGTCAACCCACTCCATAGGTGATGGTATATCATATATACTACAAATAAAGCCTGTGATTGCGCCAATTGCGCCGGCGACTACAACAGCCGCCATTGTCTTACCATCACCTTTTTTCCACTTGTACATGCTATCACCTCCGTAAAACGTTTATCATCTTGAGATTATTATATCATGATTTAGCCTTCCCCGAATTAACAAAGTTATTTTTCAAAGCAATTTCTCGCTAAGCGGCCAGTTTTACCAAAGCCTTGTCTGCTTCCAAACCATTATTACTCAAAACACCCATGGCACTTGCCGTTTCAGACAAACTGAATCCCGCCTGGTGAGCTGTAGCCGATACATAAGACATCCCGATGCCCAGAGACTGGAACGATGTTGACGTAACATCAGCAGAGTAGGCCAAGGTGTTGACGGCCTTCTTGGTCTGCACCGTCATCTCCCTGGTGGAACTGAGCTGTTTTCCGTTCTTGTCAACGGTCATTCCAAATCCTTCAAGAGTCTGTGACGCAACTTCAACTACATCGGAGAAATCATCCCCCGAAGCAATGGAACCCTGAAGTTCGGTGTTCATTGCACCAATTGCCTGTTTGCTTGTATAGCCACGCTTGACAAGTTCCAGATAAGCGTCAGCGATGTCTTTTTGAGACTTTCCATACTTCAGTGAGTATTTCTCTCCGTCAGACTGCATGATTGCAACCGCCCTGGTTGCCTCGGCGACGCTTTCTCCGCCAGTCACCAGGTTATTCTTGATGACATTGTACTGACTGCTCAGTTCAGACGCCTTCTCCGAACCTTCTTCAAGCTTGCTGATAACACTCGATGTTGCTGCAGTGACGGAGCTTGCTGCAGCCAGTGCTGTCGTCGTGACTTTCACGGCGGAGTTCTTGAATTTTTCAAGCGAAGAGCTGGCATGCTCCGGCCACATTTTCGTGACCTTTATCTGATTCCTGATCTCAGCTTCATTCTGTCTGTAGCTGAGAGTGAGGTCCTCGACCTTTGCCTTCTGTGACTGGTATGCACTTGAAGTTTCACCGGAAACTCTTGCCGTTTCCTGAAGAAGCAGTTTTTCCTGTTTCAACTGAATTTCAAGCGATTTTCGAACGCTTTCCAACCCCTTCAGCTTTGCCCTGGCGGCTTCATTTGTCCGTCCCTCTGTTTCAAGAGCATGAGCATATGAGGTGGTAATGTCCGTTACTCTCGACGTTGCGTTGCGGACTTCGTCAGTCCTCTTAGTCAGCGTTTCAAGATTTCGTATTGCCTGAAGGTGAAGCTGATTCTCCTGAGAACTAATCTGGCGTGCCTTTTCCTGCTGGGCAGTCAAACTGTTAATTGCCCTTTTGGCAGCATTGATCTGGTTTTCGTATCTAAGCCACGCCTTCTGACCTTTATCGGTGTCAGTATTAAGCCCCGACTGTTCTTTTCTTAAACGTTCAATAAGCACATTCTGTGCCTTGATTGCATTCTCGGCATCCGTAACCTTATTGGCGTATGCTGCCATTACGCCCTCACCTGCTCGAATTTCTTCAAAGTTGGTGCGCATTGCATTCTTCAGTGCATAAGCTTCCTGTTTAATGGTCTGCAATTTGCGACCAACACCACGGTCATCAAGGTCTATCGAGAACGTATAGCCTTCGATTTTAGGCATTTAGCCTCCCCCTTTCATCAAAGATCTTGCAAACTCGCCGGCATCAACCACACGCTCTTCACGTGGTCGTGAAACCAGTGCCGTCTGCATGTCAGAATAAGAAGAATTATAGTAATCTTCCGGCAAGACACCGTTTTCAGTAAGCAGCTGCTTAGCCATATAGTCAATATCATCGCTCAGCTGCCGTAACTGAAGATTCATTCTTCTTCTTGCTTTTTTGGGTCTTCAGTCACCTCGCTGTCATCGTTAAGCGATCCCATGTCAATACCCAGAAACTGACGTGCCATCTCACGGAACACATCGTACTGGTCGGAGAATGAAGCTTCATCAAGCTTCTTCCGCTCCGTCTTGCTGAGCTCCAACATGTCTTCCAGAATATCCGGAACCTTATCGACAATGAAGTTCATCAGAGAGATTGGATTTTCATCCAGCTCAAGTAAATTGTCATTCCATTCGGTAAAATTTCTGATAAACTTCTTCACGTTTGTGTTTGAGTCAATCAGTTTCCAGTTCTTTTCAGGAAAACCGAGAACAGTGCCGTCAATCTTTACTACCTTTGCCATTATTAAACATCCTTTCTTGTTATTCGTCTCACATCTCTCGTCTCTGTCTGATCAACTAGTGTGATTCTGAACCCTGCGGTGCTGAAGGAGCGGCTTCAGCAGTCACAAACTTCTGCGTCGAGCCGAAGACCTCGTCAAACATCTTCTTCATGCTGAAGTCCTTTGCACCTTCATAGTAAATCTTGTATGTCTTGTTATTAAGCGCAGGTGCGGCAAGAGCCGTGAACGTCAGCTGCTCCGTTTCACGAGTCTGAGCCGTGTCAGTGTTGGACTGCACATTCTGCTGAGTTTCACTGAAAACGCCACGTGGAAAGGCAAAGTAGATTGCCTTGTTTTCAATTTCGTCGTGAGACGCAACGATAAGTGCACTTTCCACTGTATCGTCAGTATCGACATAACCGCCATTTGAAAGCTTGCGTCCAAGCAGTGCCTGCTTAACCGCAACGTTGACCTGGTTGTACGTCAGTGCTACGGACGGTGAAGCCGGTGGATTGCTGACTGCAACAAGGGCGTCATTGCCGTACACCTTTGTAACCGTGCCGGAAAGGCCCGTGATGTTGGCGGTCGTTGCACCGAGGTTACCGTTCTTCTTCGATGTATTAATTTCATAGACGCCGGTTTCAGAAACCCCGCCCTTGTCCACTCCGACGATGACGTTCCCGTCTTCGCCCTTGATTCCTACATAAGTTGTGTATAGACCTACTATAGCCATTTTCAGACCTCCATTTTAATGTTGAACTTAAGTGTGTTGGTAATGTTCCTGCTATCCAGGCTCAAGACATGCCCCGCATCGGAGTAACAGTACACCCCGTTTTCTCTCAGCACCTTCTTCAGGCTCTGTTCCAGTGCGTTCATGTCTTCTTCATAGTCTTTAGGATAGTAGAAATCAATCTGTATCCGTTTATTGGTATATAGAATATTGTCGTTGCCATAATCATCACCCATTCCCGGTGCTTCTGTAATCAGCACAATCACATCGGAACCTGCAGAATCGTCCACGCCGAACGTGTAGATATCATCTGTCTTAAGTCCTGGAATTGAATCAATGTTATCGGCAAGAATTCCATAAACATATGCGGCAGGTGTCATTTTCCCCCCACCTTCCTTGCAAAGGCATCTTCCAGAGATTGCCTGATAGCTTCCTGTATTCTGTCCTTTGAGGCAAGTTCGGCCGCCTCCCAGAAATGCTTGCCCGGAACGTGTTTGTGACTGTATCCGTTGCGGTCAGTCGCTATCCAGCCGTCATTCTGGAAACGTGCAATATAGCCACGCTTGGACTCATCAGAGAAGCCGACGTCAACGCGGCCGCTCGGCTCTGTAATGACGAGCACCGCATCTTGAATATGAGGTGTCCCGTCATGGTATATCCTGTCAGAGCGAGGTGTCTTCGCCTTAAGTTCTGCGGCAAAGATGTCAGCACCGGCCTTATTGGCACGTTTTCTGTCCTCCAGTGTCAGCCCTTCGGCCAATCTGGTAAGCACTCCTTCAAATGACTCTTCGTGACCGATTGAGTTAACCATTCTTATCCACCTTCTTCAGCGTAATCAAGTCAAATCCGACCGGTGGAATACCGTCATCTTCCTTGATGTTTACAATATCGTAAACTTCGCCATTGACCTGTACCTTGTATTTATCGTTCAATGCATGGTTGTGACGAACGAAGATAACCATCGCTATGCTCTGGTCAATGCCATGGTATGCAATACTGTCGGCCATTGACAGGGAATACTCTCCATACCACACAGAGAAGTCAGGGACAAACCCTTGAATCGGACGCCCTGTGTTGGGATTTTTCCTGTCGGTTGCCCCCATATGCCCGAATGCGGCCTTACCCCTCATCCGGCTTGGATTGAGATTCTTCAAGTGCCGCCACCTCCCCGCGCATCTGTCCTATAAGCGAATTCATAGTTGCGTTGATTGTAGTAACCGAGCCTGTAAATGCCGTCATGCGATACATGTAGTACGTTGACGCAAGCGCAAGAACGGCCGTGTCAAACCGCCCGTTGTTCTCGTAATAGCTTGCGTCATCAGCCCCGACAGCATTCATGATGAATGACGAAGCGGCATCCAGATAGCCGGTCAGCAATTCATCATCAACAGTATCATCAACTCGCAGTGAATCCTTCAATGTCTCTAAGCTAACCGCCATCTAAATCACCTTCTACTTGCCCGCAGAAGCAGCAAAGTTGGCGCTTTGGTCAGCAATTGCCTTGAATGACCCCGGAACAAACGCTTCGGCATCAGTTGAGGCGACATCAAAGCGGTCAATGACGCGAATCTTGGTCGTATCCGTTTCGAATGCTCCGCCGCCGATATTAGTTGTCATAAGAGACATAGCCTGGCGGTCAAATAGTGTGACCGCCTGCTTGAGGTCACCGAAGTAGAGCGGGTGTGATCCAGCGTTATCGGCAAGCCAGCGGTCTGAAATTTCAATCACACGGTAGCCGTCAATTGTGTATTTACCCGGTTCAGTGACGTCACGCTGCATGAGATAGTCACCCATTGCATTCTTGACCTTGCGCAAGGCATTCATGCCGGAAGAGTTGGTCATGAAGGCAGATGTTGCCTTGATGGCAGGGTCAACAGAATTTTCAAGGTCAATGATGTCGTCCCACTTGGCCAGTGTCGGCTTCTTCTCGAAAGCGGCAATCTTGGTGAGAATAGCCTGATTACGTGTTACGACAACCTTCTTGGCAATCCAGCCGGTCAGCCAGGCGAGAATGTTTTCCGCCGTGTCTGCAAGCAGTGTGTTTGTGGCTGTAGTAATGCCGGCATACCGCTTGATGACGTACTTGACCGTTGTGAGCTTTGGATCGTCATTGTCGCCAATCTTCCCATCTTCTGTATCAATAGAGGCAAGAGGCGTGACATCAGACCATTTCTCGTATACGCGGGACCCTGTGGCAGTACCGACATTCTCAACGTTGACATAGTTCTGGAGTGCATCATACTGACGGACCAGAGCATGAATTGTTGTCTGCACGTCCTCCGGAATTGTCAGCCCTGCAGCTGAACCGGACGTATCAACAGTGGAATCAACCTTGTTGAACACCTTTGCGCCTGTAATCATATCCTTGAAATCTGATACGAACTTGTCCTTGAGCGTTTTCTCATCGGCAGTCAGCGGTTCCCTGTTCTCTGCCCTCATGTTTGCGACCTGTTCCGCTCGGGCGTCAGCGTATGCTTCCTCTGCTGTGTCACGGATTGCGACGGCCTTTGCCAGCTCATCCTTGACGGCCTTGAGCTCGTCTGCAGAATGCGAATCTGCGTCATTCTTCAAGTCAAGAATAAGGTCGGCGCGCTTGTCTTCAAGTTCTTGAACCTTTGCACCGGCTTCATCGAATGCCAGCTTCAAGTCATTAACGTTCATTACGTGCATTGCTTTACTTCCTTTCTAAAAAAGCAGGTCAATCTTGGCCTGCAGCTTCTTCTTTCCAACAACATCCGCATCTCTATTTTCAACAGTTTTTTTCTGCTTTTCATAGGCTTCTGCGCTTGCCATGGTCTTCTTCCATCTGTCCACAACGGCTCGGCTGACCTGTGGATAACCGGCAGAGTTAAGTACAGGCTCTCTCGATTTGCCAAAGTCCATGACGTCATCAGCAAATCCGTAGTCAACCGCCTGACTGGCAGTAAGCCACGTCTCCTTGGCCATCATGTTCGACAATTCCGCCTTGTCAAGCCCTGTCTTGGCAACATAGGCATTCATGATTGAGTCATCAATGCCTTCCAAAAAATCTGCCGTATGAGCCATATCATCAGCGTTGCCGTCAGCAGTCGTCCACGCTTTGTGGATCATGATCTGTGCCGTAGGACTGATATGCACTACATCGCCGGCCATTGCGATGACTGACGCAGCTGACGCGGCAAGACCCTGAATGTTGACCGTAACCCTGCCCGAATGCTGTGCCAGCAGCGTGTAAATCTCCGACGCGGCAAACACGTCACCACCGTTCGAATTGATGTTGACCTCAACTTCATCGGCACCGTCAAGCAGAGTGGCGACCTTGCCCGGGTATACCGCATCCCATCCTATCCAGTCATAGAACCTTCCTGTATCGTTATCAACGATGTCAGCCTTGACTTCAATTGCTGTCATTTTCCTCACCTCCCTTCAAGGCTCCCGAGTATTCAGGCATGTCTTCCGGGAAGTAGCCGGACTTCTGCAGAATATATCGTGCCTGGTTGCCGTCAAGGGCGTTGGTCTTGACCATCTCGGAAATCTTTGCAGCATAGCCGTCTCCCAACGGGTCAACAGCAGGTCGCAAATCGGCAGTGAACCGGCAGTTCAGCTTATTGTTCAGCTCTCCTAGAATCGTTCCCATGTAGCGATTAAGAGCGTTCGTGTACATTCCCTTGATCTGGTCAAGTGATGACTGCTGATCGCCCTGTCCGTTCAGATAACTGTCCGGTATCCCGTATACCTTGGCAATCTGATTAGCCGTCCAGTCAGTCTGATTGAGCAGTGCCGACACATCGGACTTGATTTCAAGCGGCTTGTAGTCTTCAAGGTCATCAAGTACCACGGGACCGTAGTTCGATGACTCCTGCTGTGCCATGAAACGCCTTGACCGTGCGGCTTTCTGTTTCTCATTAAGCAGGCCGCCCTTCTTGATGGTCAGAATGCCCGGCGATACTATCGCCTGCTTGAGCGCGGTCAATGTCAGATTCGTGTTGGCCTTCTTGATTGCCAGTTCTGAAGACAGCGACGCAAGCGGCGAAATGCCGGTCTTGCCGCCGTTTCTGCTGATAAGCCGGAAGTGCAGCATGTCAGACTGGGGAATCGAGTTGACAATTCCGATTCCCGGCTCGTCAAACGTGACGTTATAGACAAGCGAAGAGCCGTCATCCAGTTCGAAAACGTCAACCTGTGACGGTCTGAGATACTCCCATCTCAAGTCAACCCCGTTTCTGTTGCGCCATCGGTATACATAGGCTTCACCGCCAAGAAGGAGCTGCAGAAATACAGATTTCCAGAACAGATGGCCATTGGACATCGTGGTCGGCTTGTCAATCATGCCCTGCATTCTCGATGATGACGCACGTATTCGGGACGTTGCCAGGTCTCCCGAAATGAGGTTGACGATTGCGAAGACATCGGAATTATGAAGTGCTTCACGCGCTGAAACGTATACGCTCTCTGTCTTGCCGCTCAGGAAATCCACTACTGTATAATCGTTGGAATCGGGGACGGACATCAGATTGAAAATCGGCATCATTAATCACCTCCTTTACCGGCAACAGCCTCGCTTAAAAGCCCCAGAACAATAAACGCAAAACCTGTGGCAAAGATTCCCGCAGTTGCGTTCAGCCGGAAGAAACCCCATACGAAAAAGACGATTGCCGCCACGTAGAAAATGACGTCAATCGCCTTCCAGATAAGCTTAAGAATGATGATTACCACCCCCCTTAGATAGTGTCACTGTCCTCACTGTTGAACCAGTCGAGAACGTCCTGTTCCGTCATCAGGTCAACCTGATTGCTCTTGTCGTTTGTGATGCCGAAGTCTTCAAAATGATACATTGCCTGGTACATTGCGTCTATGATTGCGTCAACAACGTCAATCTTGAGCGTTGCCTTCGCCTTATCAACCTGTATTCCGACCTTGTCTTCGTACAGTTGCGCATTTATCAGCGCCTTCTCCATGATTTTGTCATCAAAACGGGTCAGTGATCCTTCGACAAACAGTTTCTGCAGAAACTTCGTCGGATCCTTCAGTTCGCCTGTTCTCTGACGTACTGCCTGTAGTGGATAACTGGTGTTATATTCCAGACGCTTGATGAATTCGTTAACGCCCATCGCATCATAGCCGAAGAACACGACCTTCAACCGGTGCTCGGAAACAAAATCAACGAGCCAGTTAAAGACCTGCTCAGTGCTGATAAGTCCCTGTTCATGAGCCGTGATTGTACAGTAGCCCTTCTTGGCCAGTTCCCTGTAGGCGATACCGTCCTGTTTCTCCTTGGCCTCGATAGAGCCGGCCCTTTGCCATGGTATGAACGAGTGTTGCATGACATGCCACTTGCGCCCCGTCTTGTCAGCGTAAGGAATGACGAAGGCCAGAGCGGTGTTGTCGGACGACATGGAGTAGTCAAATCCTAAGTACGCGTCCATTCCGTCATAGTCGAACTTGTCAATGACTGCACTCTCAATGTCGCTGAGCTTCAGGAAACTGTTTGCCGCTTCCTGAAGCCATAGATTGAGGTTTTTGTTCTGGAAATCCGATATAGTTCCGGAAAGCATGTCACTGTCGCGTTTATCCCTCAAGCCGGACAGCAGCACATCATGCTGATCCGGAAGATAAAGAAGCGG
>NZ_DAIUCE010000074.1:0-8584 GCF_036846325.1 Ligilactobacillus sp.
CGCTTTCGCTGATCGCTCGCGCCCCTCCTTATCTACCGCCTTGTTGAGCGGCTGGCCTTCGCACCTTGTCTAATCATCATCCGCGTCAACCCAGTCGCTTGAATCGCCGGTTTGGGCATGACTTAAACCAAGAGCTTTTCGCAGGAGATTGGTGATGCGCTGCTTTTCCTTTGTAGTCGGAACTTCGAAGGATTCGCCGTTTTCCTGGTTCGGCTGGCCGGCAAGGTGATCTGTGACCATGTTGTGAGTTGCGACCCTGTATTTGCTTCCCAGGACAAGCAGGTCGTCAAAGTTAAGATCCGTTACCATCTGCTTTGAGATTGTTGACAGAAACTTCTGATTGATCAGGCTTGTCAGGTGGCTTCCCTTGAATGCAAGCTGAGTCAGAACCTGACGCTGGCGGGCCTGACGTCCGTAGTCTCCCTGAGGATCGGTGTAGCGCATTCTGACATAGGCGAGTGCACGAGCACCATCCATATGTGTTTCTTCATCCTTGACGAATGACTGATTATCATAAGTAAAGGTCAAAAGCGGCTTGATGTCAAGACCGCCGACAGAGTCAATCAGGCGTTCAAGACCGCCCATGTTGATTGTTGCGTAAAAATCAATCGGGACGTTGAGATAATTCTGGACTGTCTTGACCGCAGTCCCCGAGCCTCCGTAGAAGTAAGCTGCGTTAAGCTTGCTCGGATATTCCGATTCGTATCCGGAAATCTCGACTTTTGCATCGCGCGGAAGGCTGACAACCGTCATCGTTTTTTTCTCAGGATTGAGAACGGCAACCATGATTGTATCCGTCCTTCCCTTGAAGTCGCGGCCAAGTGCGCCCGTATCCGTTCCCATCAGCAGAACTGACACCGGATGTCCGTCCTTCAATGTTGAATTGACATCGCGGGCCTTTTTGACGTTTGAGGATTGAAAAATCGTATTGGCGGCCTTTTTGGCATTCGTATATTTTGCGTAGGCGTATCTGCCGCCGACAATGATGGCGATAACGGTCACAAGCAACCCCCAGAAGAAACAGCCTCGATGGTTTTTCCTGGTTTGGTGCTGCTTTTTATTGCGTCCGGAACGCGGCGAAATTTCGGGATTGACGTAGCCCTTGTCCTTTTGTGGCATGTTTTTTCACTCCTTTTGACTACCTGTGACCAAGAAGGAAGCTGACAATCAGGATCAGCAGAACCAGCGACGTGATTTTGACGTACAGATAATCTTTTTCCTTGATAAATGCGTAGATTGAAATGACGACGCGCAAAACGGGAGTCAAGATCAAGAGGTAGATTCCTCCCATCATCCAGGCATACGGCTTGAGTGCGGACATTCCGGAAACAACGGCGGAAAGAGTCGTTGGAAAACTGTTTCCCGGGTATCCGCTCGTGCCCTTGATCATCAGCATCGCAAAGCCGATAATCATCACGGTAGCTGCAAGGAAAACCCCGATTCGCATGATTTTCCCGATGACGATTTCAACGGCCATCATTTCTTCTCTTGTAGTGGCTTTTCTTTCAGACATCAGATTGTCACCCCGAATCCTTTAAGAATCATCTGCAAACCAAGATAAAGCAAAATCGGAATGAAGATTCCGCGAATGACTTTTGAAGGCAGAAGCTGCATGATGCGGCTTCCGACGGTTGCTCCACCGATGATGCCAAGAGCCAGCGGGACGGCAATTTCAGGTTTGATGGATCCGTTGAAGAAATACACGGTGGCACTTGCTGCCGCGGTGACACCCATCATCAGATTGCTCGTCGCGCTCGACGGTTTGAGCGGCATCTTCATTGCTCCGTCCATTGCCATGACCTTGAAGGCCCCCGAACCGATTCCGAGCATTCCCGAGGCCAGACCTGCGCCGAACATGATGGCGGCGCCGCCTGGGATGTTTTCGACCTGATAATCGATCTGCCTGTGAAGGTTTTTGTCATAATAAGAGCTGTTGAGCTTGAATTTTTCGGCAAGCCTGTCCGGCTCAACGCGTTTCAGAACTTCCTGTCCGCGACGGAGTTTTCTGTACATGTTCCAGCTGGAGAAAACAAGCAGGGCGCCGAAGAGGACGTAAAGAACCATCGGGTTGAAGACCCCTGTCAAAAGAGCACCGATAATTGCGCCGATTGTCGTGAAAATTTCCAGAAACATTGCAACGCGAAGGTTCAGAACATCATCGCGCAGAAATGCAATCGTTGATCCGGAACTGGTTGCGATAACGGCAATAATGCTTGCTCCGATTGCATATTTGATATCCATTCCGAGTGCCAGCGTGACAATGGGAGTGATGATCATTCCGCCGCCAATCCCTAAAATAGCACCCATTACACCGGCAAAAATGCCGATGCAAAGCATGAGTAATGCTGTATGAAGCATGATGTATTCCTTTCCTGGTGTGCTGAATTTTTTAGTTAAAACGCACCGTTACTATATATTTTAACAAAGATGACCTGAACAGTAGTAAAGATTTGTTAAAATTGTGCAAATTTTCGAAAATAGTTTTCATGGTGCCGTTAACTGCTTGATAAATATTGGAAAAACTAATAAAGTATTTACTGATGAATAATTTAAATGATGGGGGCCAAAAATGTTTTATTGTCAAAGATGCGGCCGACAGATAGCTGATGACGAGCTGCGTTGTCATTTTTGCGGGATAGTTCAGGAGCGTGAAGGAACTTCGATTGAAACGAAGCCTTGCAAGAAGTGCAAGGAAGCCATTCCCGTAAATGCAAATTACTGTCCTTACTGCGGTCTGGACCAGGCAACGTTGTTTTATGACGAGATGTCGTTTGAAGACAAAAAAGATGATCAAGGCGAAGAAAGCGCTGAACGTCAAAACGGAGATGACGCTCAGGAAGATCCGTTGGAAACGCTGGAAAGCTTTGAAATCAACGATCCTTCTGACGTGGAGAGGTTCTTGCAGAAGATTGAAGAGGAAAGCAACAGGATTCGTGAAGCCAATGCCAGAAAGTACCATATTGCAAAAAACGAGTCCGAAAAACCGGGCTTGATTGTGTCAACCAGGCTGATGATCAAAGATTGGCTGACGGTTGACAAGCGTATGGGAACCGGTGATTTCTGGTGGGGATATCTTGGAATGTACCTCTTGACGATTATTGCCAGCGTAATCATGGGTGTAGTTTTGGCGGGAATATACATGTATTATCCTAAGATGGTCGGAACCGCCTTTGACGTGATGTTCACTGCATGGATGATTTTCTTCTTCATAACGACCATCACTGCATTTATCAGGAGATTTCATGATTCCGAACTGCCGTCTTTCATGATTTTCCTTCGATTCATCCCGGTTGCGGGCGAACTCTTCTGCCTGTTTTTTGCCATGCGTCCGCAGATGATTTCAAATGGCCGTTATACCTTTGAAAGCAAGGCCAAACGAAAAAAGAGGACAAAATAGGAAAAACGTCGATAGAACTGCAATAGAATCAAGGTTATAATGTAGACATCAAATATCCATATAAAATCCGCTCATGGATAGAAAGGTTGATGTAATAATGCAATTGACAAAAGGCTTTGAGCAGGCAGCATGTATCATGGCACTTTTGGCAACTCAAAATCGGGGAATACCGCTGTCGTCACACGTCATTCACACTCGAGTCAGCAGCTCGCCGACATATCTGAAGAAAATAATGCGCAAGCTTGTCGTCGGCGGATTGATAACGTCCGCATCCGGCAACAGCGGCGGATTCAGTCTGGCGAGAGAACCTGAGGACATTACGCTTTTGCAGGTCGTATCAGCGGTTGAAGGAGAGATTCACACCTATCCGAACAACGGACTGCTGGATCTTGTGTTCAGCGATTTCAAGCCGATTGCGACCGAAGGCAACAGTGCAATCAATGCCGCATTCGATGCGGCCGACAATCTTTGGCGTCAGGCGCTTGATAAAGTGACGATTTACGATCTTTTGTGTCAGACTCTGGGAACAATCGACGTCCCAAGAGTTGACTGGAACAAGATTCAGCTTTCGCCGTCCGAACAGGCGACGGCCATCATTGAAAAAATCCGGACGAATCTGCGTTCCGGAAGATGAAGCTCATTTCAGGCTCAGGGTTGACCCTGGGCTTTTTTTGCACAGTCACAAACCTTGCAATTATATTTTTCAGATTGTATCATAGTAGTTATCGAAGAAGAGGTCGCAAAGATCATCAGTAGGCCGGCGGAGCTGATAAAGCAGCGCTGAAACCGGACGAAAGGGGGATTTGCCGAAGCACGCCATGCCTTTATGCGGGCGATGCTGGGCTTCAGTTGAAGAAACTGAAGACTGTCGCTGTGAGAAAATGCAGCGGAGCGCTATCGAGATGTTGCTTAAAATGTATTTTAAGACAAAAACTGACAGGCGCGACCTCCGTTTTGAAGGTCGTGCCTTTTGCGCTGAAGATCTCCTCTGAATTTTGCACTGGAGGAATTCTCAATGACAGAAAACAATCAGGTCAAGCGGTCGCTCAAGACAAGGCATTTGTCGATGATTGCGCTTGGAGGAAGCATTGGCACGGGGCTGTTCGTTGCCAGTGGAAGCGCGATTTCGACTGCCGGTCCGGGCGGGGCTCTGGTGGCTTATCTCGGTATCGGGATAATGGTTTACTTTTTGATGACGTCTCTTGGAGAAATGGCGACTTATCTGCCGGTTACCGGTTCGTTTGCTGAATATTCGAAAAGATTCGTCGATCCTGCGCTCGGATTTGCGATGGGATGGAACTACTGGTTCAACTGGGCGATTACGCTTGCCGTCGATCTTTCGACGGCAGCGCTTGTCTTGAAGTTTTGGTTTCCGCACGTTCCGGGCTGGCTATTCAGCCTGGCGGCGCTGGTAATGATTTTTCTGATAAATGCACTTTCGGTCAAGTCCTTTGGCGAAGCTGAATACTGGATGGCGCTCATCAAGGTGATTACCGTCATTGTCTTCCTGATTGTCGGGTTGCTGACGATCATCGGTATTTTAGGCGGACACGCTGTATTTCTCGAGAACTTTGCCTATAAGAAGGCACCGTTTGTCGGCGGGATTCCGACTGTTCTGAGCGTCTTCGTCGTTGCCGGGTTCTCATTTCAGGGAACTGAACTGATCGGGATTACGGCCGGTGAGACCGAAAATCCGGAAAAGAGTCTGCCGAAGGCCATCAAGCAGGTCTTTTGGCGAATTCTGCTTTTCTACATTCTTTCAATTTTCGTGATTGCCTGCCTGATTCCGTACACAAGTCCCAACCTGCTCGGGTCGAGCGCATCGGACATCACAATCAGTCCGTTCACGCTTGTGTTCAGACGTGCCGGACTCGCATCTGCCGCTTCGGTAATGAATGCGGTTATCCTGACATCCGTTCTTTCAGCGGCAAATTCCGGGATGTACGCCTCAACCAGAATGCTTTTTGCGTTGGGAGTTTCAGGAGATGCGCCGAAGATGTTTTCGCGCGTCAACGACCGCGGGATTCCGATTTTTGCTTTGCTCGGGACGACGTTTGTCGGTCTTTTGACGTTTCTTGCAAGTATTTTCGGAACCAGAATCTACACGTTTCTGGTAAATTCGAGCGGTTTGTCGGGCTTCATCGCCTGGATTGGAATTGCGATTGCGCATTACCGTTTCAGAAGAGCCTTTATTGCACAGGGACATGATTTAAGCGAATTGAAGTATCATGCAAAATGGTTCCCGTTCGGGCCACTGCTTGCACTTGTCCTGTGCATCCTGGTCATGGTCGGACAGGACATCAAGTCCTTTGCGAATTTTGACTGGCAGGCAATCGGTGTGACATATATGTCGATTCCGATTTTTCTGGTGCTTTTCTTCTATTACAAGTTCAAGCACAGAACCAGAATGATTCCGTTGGATGAGATTGATCTGACACCGCATGACATCAAAAACGAATAGATCGTATGAAATGCACGTCCGGAAAAGCAGTCCGGGATTTTCAGGTTTCCCGCTGCTGAGACATGACGGTTTGATTTCGTGCTGGATTCGAAAGTCACGAACTTTTGGATCCGTACCTTGTTTTTTAACATCATTCGTAATATAATAACACTTAAGAAATAATCGAAACATCTGAGTTCGCCATAAGTAGGTCATACAGAGAAGTGAAGCAGCTGAGAATCACCGGCCGAAACTCCAGCGTTCGTTGAATGGGCAGGTAATTCTGCACGGGAGATCGTTAATTCTGAGAGTGCGGCCGCATGGTCGAACTTGGGTGGTACCGCGAAACGAGTCTTTTCGTCCCAATGGAGGGATGAATAGGCTCGTTTTTTCGATTACATGAAAAACAGGAGGAATAAACATGTTAGACATTAAGATGATTCGTCAGAATACTGACGAAATTAAGGAACGTCTTGCAACGCGCGGCGTCAAGGCAGAAACAATCGATACCTTGCTTGAAAAGGACAAGCGCCGTCGCGAACTGCTGGTTGAAACGGAAGGCCTGAAGCAAAAGCGCAATGAAGTGTCGGCAGAAATTGCCAATGCCAAGCGCAATAAGCAGGATGCAACTGACGCAATCAAGGAAATGCGTGAAGTCGGTGCTGAAATCAAATCCTTGGATGAAGAACTTGAGGAAGTGGAAGCAACGGTCAAGGATATGGCTTCCCGATTGCCTAACCTGCCGAACCCGACGATTCCGGTTGGCCCGGATGAAAGTGCCAACGTTGAATTGCGCAAAGTAGGCACGCCGCGCAAGTTTGACTTTGAGCCGAAAGCACATTGGGATATCGGGGAGGATCTCGGAATTCTTGATTTTGATCGCGGAGCAAAGGTTTCAGGTGCGCGCTTTGTCTACTATAAGGGACTGGGTGCCCGTTTGGAGCGCGCCGTTTACAACTTCATGCTTGATGAGCACGCAAAGGAAGGTTATACGGAAATGCTTCCTCCGTACATCGTAAATGCTCAGACGATGTATGGAACGGGACAGTTCCCTAAATTCAAGGAAGACGTTTATCAGGTCAACGGAGAAGACATGACGCTTATTCCGACGGCCGAAGTTCCGCTGACGAACTATTACCGCGATGAAGTCATTCCGACGGAAAAGCTTCCGGTATACTTTACTGCACTTACGCCGTGCTTCCGTTCAGAAGCAGGCAGTGCCGGCCGCGATACGCGCGGTTTGATTCGAATGCATCAGTTCAACAAGGTCGAAATGGTCAAGTTTTCGAAGCCTGAAAACTCATATGACGAACTTGAGAAGATGACGCAGAATGCCGGAAACATCATGGAAAAACTCGGCCTGCCATATCATGTAATCACTCTTTCGACGGGTGACATGGGCTTTAGTGCCGCAATGACACATGACCTTGAAGTCTGGATGCCTGCTCAAAACAAGTATCGCGAAATTTCTTCCTGCTCGAACTGTGAAGACTTCCAGGCGCGTCGTGCTCACATCCAGTATCGAGATGAAAACGGCAAGCTGCATTTCGTCCATACTTTAAACGGATCAGGACTCGCCGTTGGTCGTACGGTGGCCGCAATTCTGGAAAACTACCAAAACGAAGACGGTTCTGTTACTGTTCCGGAAGCACTTCGTCCATATCTGGGCGGTCTGGAAAAGATTACGAAGGATTAATCTATAAAATGCAGAGCAGGGGGCGGGTGCCCCCTGTTTTTATATATTGGGAGGGAATAATTTATGACTGAATTTTATCTGATAAGACATGGAAAAACCGTTTTTAATCAAGAAGGACGCTTTCAAGGCGGGAAAAAAGACTCAGCATTGCTCAGGCAAAGCATTGAAGATGCTAAGAAAGCCGGTGAGTATCTTAAAGAAACACATTTTGAGGCTTTTTACTCCAGTCCGATGGAACGCGCAAGGCAAACAGGCAAAGCAGTTCTTGAAGGGATGGGATTAGAAGGTGCTTCGATTGACACGATTGAAGGGCTGCGTGAATTTAATTTCGGGAATTGGGACGGAGATCTGGTGTCTGAACACGAAGAAAGTCTTGAATTCGAAACGTTTTTTAAGAATCCTGAAGGCTTCGTTCCAATTGATATGCAGGGCGAAGACTATCACCAGTTTGTCGAAAGAATTCAATGTGCCGCTGAAAAGATCCATCTTGAGCATCCAGTCGGAAAAGTATTGATATTTGCGCATGCTTTGGTGAATACTTTTTTGGTAAAGACGCTGCTCGGTGAAAATCTGAATAAGATCAGGACGGAAGGCTTGGTCGACAACACTTCATTATGCATTTTAAAAACGAACGATTTTACTGATTTCAAGTTAGAAATGTGGAATAATACGGATTATTTAAAGTGAAGGATAATTAATGATTCTATATTTGCAAAAAAGCAAACTAAATTTAAAAAACTTGTTGACGATTAAGTGAAACGTTGGTATCATAATATCTGTTGTTAAGTTCTTGAGAAATTGTTTCAAAAAAGTTATTGACATTGTCTGATGGATTTGTTACAATAATTAGGTTGTCACTTAATGATTTTTTGTTGGAAATTCGATGTTTCCAACGAGAAGACTGAATTTGCTTTGCTGACTGCTTAAAAAAGTTGTTGACATTATAAATTATCAGTGGTAAACTTAAGAAGTTGCGTCAAGCGACATCTTGAAAGTAGATCTTTGAAAACTGAACAAAGTTTCGATAAGCAAATGTGCAGGGCTTCCTGTT
>NZ_DAIUCE010000075.1:0-4214 GCF_036846325.1 Ligilactobacillus sp.
CTTTCCAGCATTCAATACAATGACTTCGGCCTGTTTCCGGCCTTTTCGGCAGCTTTTCTGCTGCTTGCAAATGATACGGGATTCGAAAGGGAGATGTTCATCCTGAAGAAGCCGGAGAAAATCAGTCGTCTGGTGTTTTCCAGGGTGCTTCTTTCCTGTGGCCTGATGACAATCGGAGCAATGTCAGGTCTGCTTTTGTTTTGGGCTCTGCATTTCAATGAGTGCGAGGTGACCGCGGCGACGGTTCCTTTCGTTGCTGCGGTTCTGGTACTGTTTCTCGTTTCATGGACGGCTCTCGGGTGCATCATGGCCGCGATGGAGAACTTTCTGTCAAAGCCGCTGGCGTGGCTTCTCGTTCAGGTCCTGTTCATCGTGGAAGTGAGAGTCTTCATGTTCTGTCATGTCTCCTTCTTCTTCACATTCGGCCTGCTGATTCCGGCTGCTGATTCGTTTGGTCCTTTAAAGGCCCTGTTCGATTTGCTGGTCAACGTCTGCTGGGCAGCCTGCGCCCTGGTGGTGTTCAGCAGAACGCTTGATGGAAGGGGGCGAATGCTTTGACGGGATTTTTGAAGCTTTTTTCAAGAAACATGAAGCTTATGTTTGAAAACATCCGGTATCGTGAACTGATTATGCTGCTTCTGACGACTGTTTCCGTTCTTCAGTACAGCGGAATCGGACAAAGACCGCTTTTGTCCGATGTCATGCACGGCATTGCCGACTTTTCGAGCACTCCGTATCTGCCGGTATCGTGGCTTCTCATCGTCATGTTCAATGAGATTGTCACAGGGGACGGCTTTCGTGAGCTGATCCTGCATGACTATCCTCTGGTCAGCATGGTGAGCCTTGGCGAGTATCTTTCCTGCTCGGTTCTGTGCCTGATTGTTTCCGGAGGGGTCAACCTGGCACTGCTTTTTGTTCTGACGAGGCCTTCTTCTCTGCATTTTTCAGTGACGGTGTTCTTCCTTCTGCTTGAGTTCATGCTGTTCTTTGCCTTTTTGACACTGGTTTGGCCGCCGTTGATCTGCGAAGGAATTGTTGTCGTGACTGCGGTTTCGACGGTGTTCAATGACGGGATGCCCTGCTTCAGCCGGCTGATGGCTGCCAGGGGCTCCGCGTGGACGGCCGGAGATGTTGCGTTCGCTCTCCTGATGGCCCTCGGCATTGTCCTGTGCTGCCTGAAAATCAGGAAACTTGACTTCCTTTGAGGTGATTATGTTATGGAAAGTATTGTAAAAGTTGATCATGTTACCAAGAAATTGAATCATCTTGTGGCGCTCGATGATGTTTCCTTTGAAATCACCGAGCCCGGCGTGTACGGTTTCGTCGGTCCGAACGGCAGTGGCAAGAGCCTGATCTTCAAGACCGTTCTCGGCTTTCTGAAACCTGATTCCGGACAGGTCCTTGTTTTCGGCAGACAGCTGAGGAAGGACACTCTGTTTGCTGAAGACACAGGCTTTTCGATGGTTGAGTACGCAGCTCTTGCTGACAAGACGGGCAGGCAGAATCTGGAGCTGATGGACATGCTTGCTTCTGAAAGTCACGATCTGGACAAACTGCTGCGCTATGTCGGACTGGACCCGAAGAACAGCCGCAGATACGGGGAGTATTCGCTTGGAATGAAGCAGCGTCTGCTTCTTGCGATGGCAATGCTGTCGGATCCGAGACTGCTTGTTCTTGACGAGCCGACCAACGCTCTTGACGAGGATGGTCAGGAATTTCTGAAGAAGCTTGTCCTGGAACAGAAGGCACTTGGCAAGACGCTTTTGATTTCGAGCCATGACAAGACCTTCATCGAAGACGTTGCTGACGGAATCTACTATGTGAGCGAAGGGAGAATCAGGAAGAATGAGAAGATTGCAGAATAGGACTCTGGTTTGTCTGGCATGTCTGCTCCTTGCCTTCCTGGTTTTCGTCCTCTTTTCCATCCGTCATGAAAATGCAGAGCTTGCACGTCAGTACCAGGTAAGACATGAAAATGTCAGAATCGGCATGCCCCTGGACGGACGTCAGCTTGCCGTCGAGCAGTACACTCAGAAGTTGACGGCAGGTAAGGCCTCAATCAGGCTGGTAGTCAGAAGCGGCAGGGTTCAGAGGCTCGGGGACCTGCAGCTGGTCAACACTCCGAAGGGGACAGTGAACTATTTCGATGAATATCTTGTCAACGGCCACTCATCTCAGAGTCTTCGGCTGAAGAAGGGGCTCAACGTCATCGAAGCCTCCGTCAGCAGGGAGAACTTCGGAAAAAGTGGCGTCAAGTCCGTCATCTGGTACAAGACCGGCCCGATGAAGTACAGTGAGTATTTTCTTAAATGAATCATGGGCTTGAATTCCGGCTGCTGCAACTTATTGAATAAGAAGATGGCTGATGCATCCTGTGGGGGTGCATTTTTTTCTGCAAATGCAGTGAAAAACGCCATGTGATTACAGAGCGAAGCACTTAATTTCCACCAAGTTTGGTGGGAATGAGGCAAAAACTCCACCAGGTTTGGTGGGGATGGTGTAGAAACTCCACCAAGTTTGGTGGACAAAGACCTGAATTTTCCACCAGTTTTGGTGGGAATGGCGTAGGAACTCCACCAAGTTTGGTGGGGATGGGGCAGAAAACTCCACCCTGAATTATTAATATGAAAATGCCTTTCGAACATACAGTGCGTTATAAAAAGCTTATATTGATGGAACTTAAGTTAATGACATTGTTTATTATTTCCAATGTTTGGTATAATAGCTTTGTCAGAAGGCATCATCTGCTCCAGCTGTTTTAGCGATAAATGGCAATGTTAGAAAGAAAGGTGATGCCATTGGAAGTATGCAGGGTTTGTCAGTGCAGGTCATTCTTTCTGGAAAGGAAGATTCCAAATTAATGGGCCTGCTAAGGATACTGGATATCTTTGTTAACCTTATCGGTAAGCTTGAACACTTCTCATTTCGAGAAAAAGCCCTTGTACTTTGTGTTTTTATCTTACTGGTGGGCATGGTTCTAGGAACAATTGTCTTCCTGACGCAAAGCATCCTGTAGACAATAAAAAAACCGTTAACGCGACTTCCCAATCTATTAACGGTTAATTATCTCATTATATAGATGATTGCCATGCTGACAATCTGAGGTGTATGTTGACGCATACGCCTCTTTTCGTCTTCATTTTATTACAGGACTCAGACGTTGTCAATCAAAGAACAATCCAAAGACTCATTCACATCCGGTAAGGCAGTCTTAATCAGCTTGAAAAGTTACTCTAGCTCACCACTTTCATGGGATATAAATACTTGCCATGCCTGGTCAGATGCAACAAATTGTAAATGCTGGTGAGATCCATGAATTTCCACCAGTTTTAGTGGGAATGGATTAGAAATTCCACCAGTTTTGGTGGAAATGGGTCAGAAACTCCACCAAGTTTGGTGGACGAAACACTGGATTTTCCACCAGTTTTGGTGGGGATGGCGCAAAAAACTCCACCAGTTTTGGAGGACATGACGCTGGATTTTCCATATGAATAATGACTTGCAGTTGTGTTCTTATCTTACTGCCTGGATTGAAATAAAAAAACCGTTAATGCGACTTCTCAGTCTCTTAACGGTTGATTATCTCAATATGGATGATTGCCATGCTGACAATCTGAGGTGTATGTTGACTACTGAACTCAGGCGCCATTTACAATCACCTGGATGTCAGATATTCCGATGAATATTGCGGTGGATGTGAATTATCAGATACATGAGCTCTTCGCTGGTGACTGTGTAATGGTAATTCTTGTCCAAATACTCCAGGACCTTGATTGCCACTTTGGTTGAATTAGGATAGGAATTCAGCACGTGCTCATACATCACGCGGTCCTGACCCTGGAGTTGGGTATCGGTAATCAGTCTTTCTGAAAAGAACTTGATGTGCGTCAACAGGCGATGGTAATTGGAACTGCTGTTATCAATGGCGTCCCTGCCGGCAGCAAGCATGATGATTCTCAAGATTTCATCTGTTATCTTGGAAACCTTCATGCTGTCATAGTTCTCATCTCTGACATTACGTGAATCCGCAATATGAAATGCAATGCTTGCTGCAAATACAGTGAAAAACGCCATGTGATTACAGAGTGAAGCACTTAATTTCCACCAAGTTTGGTGGGAATGAGGCAGAAACTCCACCAGTTTTGGTGGGGATGGAGCAGAAACTCCACCAGTTTTGGTGGGAATGAGGCAGAAACTCCACCAGTTTTGGTGGG
>NZ_DAIUCE010000075.1:4314-8464 GCF_036846325.1 Ligilactobacillus sp.
ATGGAGCAGAAACTCCACCAGTTTTGGTGGGAATGAGGCAGAAACTCCACCAGTTTTGGTGGAAATGGAGCAGAAACCCCACCAAGTTTGGTGGACAAGGCTCTGAATTTTCCATCAGGACTGGAGGGATTGCCTTCAGTTCACGTACGGATCCGCAGGCTGCTCTGCTCCAGGCATTTCATTTCGCCTTGCAATTTTCTGAAAACACGTCATAATATTAATTGCATTTTATGAAAAGGAGGGGAGAAGAATGTTTTCCAACAAGCATCCCGGCACTTGCGGCTTAAAGCTCAGGCAACTCCTTGCTTAAGCCGCAGGTGATTGCTTGAGTGACATAAAGGAATAAACAGTCACAAAAGCAAAGGAGAAACAAATTGAATACTTTAGATCAGAACGCAAACAGAAAATACACGCCATGGCTGGTTTTGACGCTGCTTGACTTCGTCACCATCATCAGCTTCGAGAACATCTTCTATCCCTTCCAGAATCAGGGACTGTCGGTTGTCGTCTCATGGATCTTCATGCTGTTTGCATATGTCATTCCCTACGAACTGATTGTCAGCCAGCTCGGACTGACGTTTGACCAGCAGGCGGGCGGACTTGCCTCATGGATCAGGCGCGGAACGGGCAGCGACCTGTTCGGGTACGCAACTTCATGGATGTACTGGGTTCAGACGATACCATATCTGGTTGACGTCTCGAACTCGGTCATCGTGTCGTTCAGCTGGATCGTTCTCGGGAATGCGACGCTCGGGAAGCACATGTCAACGTTCACTTTCGGCCTTCTGACATTTGCAATCATCCTGGCGTTCATATTACTGGAAAACTTCTTCAGGGATTCGCTTGAAATACTGTCCCTGATCGGCGGTGGTGCAATGTTCATCATGTCAATGCTGTTCGTCTTCATGACGGGATGGGCAGTGACGCACGGAGCGCACATTGCGACACAGCCGTTCAACCTGGCGGCCTTCAAGCCGAACTTCTCCCTTCACTACTTTTCAACGACGGGTCTTCTGATCTTTGCGATGTCCGGTGCCGAACTGGCTGCTCCGTACATCAGCAGGATGAAGAACCCGAAAAGGGATTTTCCGCGCTCGATGTGGATGCTTGCCATCATGACGGGTGCCTTGACAATTCTCGGAACGCTTTCGCTTGCAGTCTTCTTCGATGCCAACAACATCCCGCATGACTTCAAGATGAACGGACCTTATTATGCCTTCAAGCTGCTCGGCGAACAGCTCGGAATCGGCAGCGCGCTGATGTACGTCTTCGCGGTCGTTCAGGCGTTCTTCATGCTTGCGCAGCTTGCCATCCTGATTGATGCCGCCAGCCGTGTATTTGCCGGTGACGTCAACCAGAAGTACATGCCAAGCTGGCTGACAAAGAAGAACAGGAACGGTCGTCCTGTGCACAGCTACACGCTGACTGCCGGGATTGCGCTCGTTCTGCTGCTTCTTTCCGGCACCCTGCCGAGCATCAACTCAATCTACAACTGGCTCTTGAACCTGAACGGAATCGTTTCGCCGTACAAGACATGCCTTGTGTTCGTGGCCTTTCTCGCCGTGCGCTGGCGTCAGGACGAGTTCAGCTCGGACTATGTCTTCATCAGAAACCGCAAAGGTGCGCTTGCCGTCGGCTTCTGGTGCTTCCTGTTCACGTTCGTCTGCGCGACGATGGGCTTTATTCCGCAAAATGCAGAGCCCGGAACCAGGCAGTTCACGCATGAACTCCTGATGAACTTCTTCTTCGTCTTCCTGATCTTCGGCATGGGCTTTGTCCTGCCACTTCTGCGCAAGCTCGAACTGAAGAGAGGTCAGGGTAAATGAAAGAATATCTGAAAATCGCAGCAACCGGGGAGACCCGTTCCCTGGTAAGGAAACCATGGGAAGCAGTGGCGCTTTCAGAAAACCTGAACGGTGCAGAACTTGCCTGCATTATTTTCATGAAGGGTGATGAAAAAGCGAAGAAAACGGCTGAAATGCTGCGAAAAAGATCCAGGCTTGAGATTCCAGTCGTGGAAGCCGACACGGACAGTCTGGAACGGGCCTCTGCATTTGCCGCAAGGAAGGCCTGTGAGTACGAGCGGGCAAATGTTCCCGGCTTTCTGCTTGACCTTGTGAACTTCGCTGACGAGAAGCGGACCACCTTTGCGACACCGGGGCATCACAACGGTCAGTTCTATTCGATTCATCCGGCCGGGGAGGTCTTTTCAAAATTCTTCGGTGAACACATGCTCTATGCCGACACGAGCGACACCGTGCCGGAGCTTGGCGACATGCTGACGCACGGCGGCACGCCGCTTGACGCTGAAAGACAGGCCGCGCGTGCCTTCAATGCCGACAAGGCCTACTTCTGCACGAACGGAACGACAAGCTCCAACACAATCTGTGCAAGTGCCTGCCTGACGCCCGGGGATCTGGTCCTGTTCGACAGAAACAACCACAAGTCGCTTTACAACAGTGCGCTGGTGATGACTGGGGCGCGTCCGGTCTATCTTGAGACTGACAGAAATCCCCTCGGTCTGATCGGACCGCTTGTTGCAGACGAACTGACCGAAGAAAAAATCAGGGAGAAAATCGCAAAGGTCGCACCGGAAAGGGCTCATGAGAAGCGGCCCTTCAGGCTGGCGGTGCTTCAGCTCGAGACGTATGACGGCGTCTTCTATGACGCGCGCTTTTTGCTTGACCGGATCGGCGGGCTGTGCGACTATATACTGTTTGACTGCGCCTGGGGCGGTTACGAACAGTTCATTCCCTCGATGAGAAAGCTGTCTCCCCTTCAGCTTGAACTGGGGCCTGACGATCCCGGCATTCTCGTGACCCAGTCAGTTCACAAGCAGCAGGCCGGTCTTGCGCAGACGTCGCAGATTCTGAAGAAGGATGTACACATCAGGGGACAGGAGCGCTACATTGACCACAAGCGCTTCAACAATGCCTACCTCAAGTATGTGACGACCAGCTACTCCTATCCTGTCTACGCTTCGCTGACGGTCAATGCGGCCATGGCAGAAGCGTTTGGCAACAGCGCATTCTGGCAGGACACCGTGGATGCGTGCTCTGCATTTTGCAGGAGGATGGAGGACAGCAGCCTCTTCACGACGGTCCGGGACGTTGAAAGCTTCAGGAGATGCAGTGCTGAAGAAGCCATTCAGAGCCCCGTCAAGATTGTCGTGAAGTGTCCGGGAATCAACATCGAATCCGGTGAATACGAAGAATGTGGCATCCCGGGGCCGGTTGTCGGAAAATACCTTATGGAACACGGCATCGTGCCGGAGAAATCAGACCTGTACTCGCTTCTGTTCCTGGTGACGCCGGGAAGACCCATAGAAGATCTTGACGTCCTGTACCGCACGCTGATGGAATTCGAGCGGCTCTACCTGGACGACGTTCCGGTCGAAACGGCGCTGCCGCGTCTGTACGGGATGAACCGGGAACGCTATGAGGGCGTGACGCTTCACGGCCTGTGCGACGAAATGCACTCATACTACAGCAGCCGGCAGACGTGGCATCTCCAGCGCGATCTGTTCATCAAGAAGACGTTTAACGACTATGAAATGCTTCCGTATGACGCTGACCTGGCCTTCATGAAAAACCAGGGCGAACTCGTCCCGCTCGATGACATCGTCGGCCGCATCGCACTTGAGGGTGCGCTTCCCTATCCGCCTGGAGTCTTCATCGTCGCTCCCGGCGAGCGCTGGCAGCAGCTTGATGTCGACTACTTCAGGCTTCTGATGGGTGCAATGGACGAGTTTCCGGGATTTGATCCCGAGATTCAGGGGATATATCTGGAAAAGGATGAAAACGGAAGGTATGTGGCGAAGGGATATGTGCTGAAGAAAAGGTGTGAAGACCAGCCGCTTAACAAGGCGGTAGATAAGGAGGCTCGCACGCCGGCAGGTCATCCTGCCAATTGAGAGCTTCTTAGGCGTAGGGGGCTGTGAGCTGGAACCTGATTAGAAAAGGTGTGGAAGCGAACGCCGCAACTGAATAATGATTTGAAATCCGTGCCAATGATTGGTGCGGATTTTTTGTTACAGGATCCGATTTCTGCCAAATGCAGTGCCTTGACTGAATTTTTCTGCTGTCCGGGCTGCGTATCAAGAAGGGATTACGGGAATGCAAGGTGTGAAGACCAGCCGCTTAACAAGGCG
>NZ_DAIUCE010000076.1:0-8452 GCF_036846325.1 Ligilactobacillus sp.
TGCACATGGGGCATGTTCTGTGACGAGAAGTACTGGGAAGCCCGCCAGAAAGACGCAGACGTCACGTTTGAATCAGAAGCTGAAAAGTATCTGCGCGTAAACAACCTTGCACTTCAGGATCGTCCGGAAGGTCTGACGATTACAACACACGTCTGCCGCGGAAACTATCATTCCACATGGGCCAGCCGCGGCGGCTATGCGCCTGTTGCACCGTATCTCTTTGCCAAGGAGAACGTTGATGCGTTTTATCTGGAATTTGACGATGAACGCTCCGGCAATTTCGAACCGCTCAAGTATGTTCCTGAAGACAAGAAAGTCGTCCTTGGGCTGATTACAACCAAGTCTCCTGTGCTTGAAGATGAAGAAGAAGTCAAGGCCCGCATCAAGGAAGCTTCAAAGTATCATCCACTGGACAAGCTGTGCTTGAGCCCGCAATGCGGCTTTGCATCATGCGAAATCGGCAACAAGCTTACTGAAGAGGAACAATGGGCAAAGCTTGCTCTGGTCAAGAAGATTGCAGAAGAAGTATGGGGCTGATTTTCAGTCACTGGAAAAACTAAAGACATTTGAGTCAAGAATCCGGGGGATGGTGAATTCCCCGGATTTTTTGCACAAAAAAACCAGCATCCACACGTTGCAGATACTGGACAAAGGTTAATTCGATTCAGGTTTCCTGCGTCCAATCAGGAAGACCAGGCAGAGTGCAACGACGGATTCGATGATGATCATCAGTCCGCGCCATGCAATCTTTGTTCCTCCAAGCCAGACGTCTAAAATGATTGAGCCGATGATGAGGACGAAAATTGAGGTCCACTGCCTCTTGTCAAAGGCAATGCCGTATTTCTCCTCGCGGCGTCTGATTGACGGCAGAATTGCGCCAAGCCCGATCAAGACGACAACGGCAACGATGTTGATGATGAGTTCGTACCACCATGTGTGGCTGAACTCCTTGACGTCCTGCGGAGCAATTCCGAGCATGGTTGCAAGAGCCGTGACAAGCAGAAGCAAAAGTCCGGCCAGCCAGGCAAGCCTGTCGTTTTTGATGAAGACGTATTCTGACGGATACTTCTTCGAATTCTTGCGAATCTGCATGAAGGCAAAGAAGATCCAGCAGGTGACGCCGGGCGAGATAATGCCGTTCAGATTGAGCAGCCAGTTGAAGATGTCGTTCATCTCGGGCAGGAAGACGCCAAGCAGCATGATGAATGCCGAAAGTCCGCAGGTCAGCAGGTAACCGTTAATCGGAAGACCGTCCTTGTTGGTCTTGCGCAGGAACTTCGGCATGTATTTTTCGCCTGTGTCGGAAATCAGCATGCGCGTCATCGCGTCCAGCAGAACTGCCAGCAGGGCGCACATGTAAAGGACGGACGTCCAGGCATAGATGTACATGAACAGGTTGCCGACGCCGAACTGCTTTCCAAGAGCGCTGAAGGCGTAGTAGGAACCGTTCATCTTCAAGTCATTCGGCAGGTGGTAGGCGTTGAAGTAGATTCCGAGCGCAAATGATCCGAAAATCGTCAGAAAAGCCGTCATGACGGACAGGGCAATCATGGCCTTGGGAAATTCACGGCGCGGATTCTTCATCTGCGTGACGTACGGTGCAATCAGTTCGCAGCCGTTGACGGCATAGATCAGCATTCCGACCGTTGACCAGTATTTGAGGTCGAATTTCGGAATGATCGTGTGCCAGTTCATCGGCTGCGTTGCCATGTGGCCACCTGACTTGGCCAGACCAAAGAAGGCCAGAATGACGAAGAGGATGGTCATGATGAACATCATACCGCCGCCGATCGTGCTCAGAATTTCCATTGAATTCTTCAAGTGATGCTGAATGAAAATGAAGATGATGAAAGTAACGAATGTCCAGAAAGTGAAACTGGCATTTGACATTGTGTCCTGGAATTTGCTTGATCCGGTGAAGGCCCAGCCGAAACCAACGACAACGGAGTTAGCGGAATCGACAACATAGGGAACTGAAGCGGCCCAGTAGGTCCAGGCGGTGAAGTATCCCAGGAATTCGCCTTTTGTACCGCGAATCCAGGAACTGAGTCCGCCGCCTTCGTGATTGAAGACGCTGCCCAGATGGCCGACCATCAGAGAATAGGGAATAACATATAAGAAGAGCATCAGAACCCAGGACGTGATCACCGTCATCCCCTGGTTCTGGAAATTGTACATGATGTCATCGAATCCGATAACCGTGACAAATGCCATTAATGTCAAGATTGGCCAAGTAATGTACTTGCCATGCGTTTGTGTATCATCCATGGTAAAAAATCCTCCTGAAAATCAATTAATACAACAGATACTAGATTAGCCCAAATTGAAAATTTTTTCAATGAATATTTAGTCAAATGCAGTGCTGGAAAATACGAAGATTATCACTTGGTTTTTTTATGAAAAAATCAGTCGACGAACCAGTCGACGTCATCATGTTTTCCTTCAAGGAAGCTGACGACGTTCTGGCAGGTGATTTCTTCAAGCCTTTCCATGGATGTTTGCGAATAAAAGGCGGTGTGAGGACTTAAAAGCACGTTTTTTCGTCCGACGAAAGGACAGTTTTCAAGATCGGGATGTTCGCTCTGAAGCACGTCCAGGGCGCATCCCTTGATGAAACCCTTGTCGAGTGCTGTGAGCAGGGCCTTTTCGTCAACTGATTCACCTCTTGCAACGTTGATGAAATAAGGATGTTTTTCCCTCATCATGGAAAATTCAGAGGTTGAAAAAAAGTTCTTCGTTTCATCAGTCAGGCGCATGTGATTGATCAGAAGATCGCATTTTCTGAACATTTCTTCCCTGGAAAGCATCCTGACGCCGAGTTTTTCTGAGACTTCCTCCGGCAGAAAGGGATCGTATGCAACGACATCCATGCCCAGTCCGCGTGCGAGCCTAAGCGTCTTTTGTCCGATTCTTCCCAGGCCGAAAATACCCAGAACCTGTTCTGACAGGCGTTTTTGCGGGGATGCCCTTGAGTAGTCCCATATTTTCTGTTCATCGATCTGGCAGTTGTAGTCCTTGATGTTCTTGACGAGCGCACAGGCCAGTGAAACTGCAAATTCTGCGACGTCGTCAGAGCAGTAGTCGCGCACGGCACAGACTCTGACGCCGTGTTTTCTTGCGGCATCAAGATCGATTGCGTTGTAGCCCGTGGCATCAACTGAGATGAGTTTAAGTTTCTTCGCATGATTCAGAACTTCATCATCGATTTTGAGAAATGCAGTGACCAGGGCGTCGGCATCTCCCAGAACCCGGTAGAATGCATCCGGATTGTCATCGTATTCGAAGAAGACGGTCTCCCAGTCAGGATGGTTCTTCGTCAGGACTTCTTCTTCATGTTTTCGGCCGGGCAGCAGCCCTGTTTTGTAATCGGCAAAGAGAATTTTCATAAGATCCAGCTCCTTTTAGATGAGTATGTTATAAAATATAACACAAATCTCATGAAAAATCTCTGACGCAGGGCGCGATGATGGATGGCGTGGTATGCATGTTATGAATATTCACTCAAAAAGCGCTCTGTGACAAGTTTGAGGCTCATGTTAGAAATGTTGACATGGATTTAAAATGAAGGTAGACTCTGATTAAAAGTTTCAAATGATTCGCCAGGAGAGGAAGCTGATGTTCATGAGTGAATTTGACGAAGCAGAATATATCGAAAGAACTGCAATTGAACTTGTTGAAACCAGAAGTGTCAACGGGACGTCGGGCGAAGTTGACGAAGCAGAGAAAATCGTTGAGATTTTACGAAGGATTCCTTATTTTCAAAAACACCGGGATGCGGTTTGGACAAGGAAACTGCCAGAAGATCCTCTTGGACGCAAAAACGTCTTTGCGTTCTTGGAAAAGGAAGGCACGCAAAAAACCGTGCTGTACCATTCTCATTTTGACACCGTCGGAACAAGGGATTTCGGACCGCTTGAAGACGATGCGACTCATCCGGATGCGCTGGCAGAGCGGTTCAAATCCTTTGAAGGAGATGAAGATGTCAGAAAGGATGCGGAATCCGGCGACTGGATCTTCGGACGCGGTTCCCTGGACATGAAGAGCGGGGATGCGGTCAACATCGCAAACATCCGTTACTTTGCCGAACATCCTGATGAGCTTGAAGGCAATCTTCTATTCATGGGAAACTGCGTTGAGGAAAACGATCATCTGGGGGTCATTGCCGCACTTGATGAGCTGGAACGTCTGAAAGATGAAGAGGGGCTGGAATATACGGTTGCGATTAATACAGACTTCATCAGCCCGAAGTACCCCGGAGACAGACAGAAGTACATTTATTACGGTGCTGCCGGCAAGATTCTGACATGCGTCTATGTTCGCGGAATCGAAACACATGTCGGCAATACATATGACGGGCTGAATTCGACTGTGATTGCCAGCCGGTTGAACTGTCTGATTGACAACAATCCGGACCTGGTCGAAAAATTCCCGGGAGAAGAAATCCTGCCGTCGACCTGTTTGATGATCAGGGACCGGAAGGATTTCTACAACGTGCAGACTCCCAAGACGACGCGCATGTACTTTAATACGTTTACCTATCAGAAACCCGCATGCGAACTGCTGGATTTGCTTAAAGGGAAAATCAAGGCGGAATGTCTTGAAATGACCGGTCTTGCCAGGGAGAGAAGGGCTGCCTATCTTTCCGGGCTCGGTTTTCCGAAAGACAGGGATGATCGTGAAATCGACGTTTACACTTTTGCGGAATATGCTGAAATGATGAGGAAACGGATGGACTTTGAAGCAGAATGCAGACGTTTTGCGGATCAGCGCACTGAATTTGACAAGCGCACCGCCGGCTTTGAACTGCTTGATCATCTTGAGGAACTTGCCGGGGACGGCCGGGCCAAGGTTGTCCTGTTCATTGCGCCGCCGTTTTGTCCGCACAATGCGATTTCCGAGGATTCCAAAGCGTACCGCGCCTTAAGGGAAACGTTTTTTGAACCGGAATACGTCCTGAAGAAATATTTCCCGTACCTGTCGGATTCAAGCTACATCGCAGTTGATGAAACAGCGGAGGAACTGGAGCGGATGAAGGACGACTTTCCCCTGGCAGACGTTTTGTACCCTTTGCCGTACGAAACGATGAGAAAGCTGTCCATTCCCGCCGTTGATCTTGGCGTTTTCGGCAAGGGAGCGCATACGTTCAGGGAACGGGTCTATAAACCTTATTCATATGGGGTTCTGCCTGAAAAAATCAGAACCTATACCAAACTGATGTGGAAATAATGGAGGAATTGAAAAATGTATGTAAAAGATGGAACTTCAACCTTGAAACGCGTTTTGACGTGTCCGCCGACCTTTTTGAAAAAAGCGGCTCCAATCAACGAAATTTCAAAGCTTCATCCGGAACCGCTTGATTCTGAACTGCTTGCTTCCGAATATCAACGCGTGCTTGATGCATATGAAGAGGCAGGGGTGAAGGTCGAAAAGCTGACTCCGGATGCTTCGATGACGAATTCGATTTTTGCCCGCGATTTCGGCGGATGTGTCAAGGAGGGCTATATTCTGGGGCGCTTCAAGAAGGAACTGCGCTTCCCGGAACGCAGGGCTTATGAAGATAAAATGAAAGAACTTGGCATTCCGAAGATTGCGGAAGTGGAAGACGGTTATTTCGAAGGCGGCGATTTTGCCTTTCTGAGAGAAAACGTGATTGCGGTCGGCATGCTTGACAGAACCGATGAAAAAGGATTTGAGACAATCAGGAAAGCTCTCGAACCACTGGGATACGAGGTTCATCCGGTGCCGGCCGACCCGAGATATCTTCACCTTGACATGTGTTTCAATCTGGTGGACGAAAATCTGGCGGTTGCTTATCTTGACGGTCTTCCCGATGATTTCAGGGCCTTGCTCAAACGTCTGGAAATCGAAGTCATCGAAGTTCCCGAAGATGCGATTTTTCACCATGGCTGCAATCTTGAAAGCCTGGGCAATCACCGCGTGCTTTCGCTCAGGCAGAATGCAGATGTCAATCAGAAACTGCGGGAGCACGGAATGGACGTCATTGAGCTGGACGTCGTCGAGACGCTCAAGGCCGGCGGCGGCCCGCACTGCATGACCTTCCCGCTTGAACGCGGCTGAAATGCTCTGCATTTAAAAAGAAGATGGAGGAATTAAGAAAATGGAAGATTTGAGATTTCGCAGACAGGTGGATGATTGTCAGCCGTATGTTGCAGGCGAATCAGAAGCGTCCGTTCTGCGCCGCTATGGGTTGGAAAAGGTCGTCAAGCTGGGCTCGAACGAAAATCCGTTTGCTCCTTATCCGCATGAAAAGGAAGCGATGCAGGAAAGCCTGAACTTTTTGAACCGCTATCCTGAAGATGATTATCTTGAACTGACGAAGATAATCGCAAGGCAAAACGGGGTTGAACCGGAAAACGTTGCACTCGGAAGCGGAGCGGGCAATGTCATTGAGACTGTCTCGCGCCTTTTTCTGGACGAAGGCGATGAAGCAATGATTGCCAGGCCGACCTATCGGCTTTACCGCGAAGTTTCCAGGCTGATGGGCGCAAAGGTAGTCGAAGTTCCGGTCAGAGCCGATTTTACATACGACTTTGATGCGATGAAGGCCGCGATTACAAAAAAGACCAAGCTGATCTGGCTGTGCAATCCCAACAACCCGACCGGTGCAGTCAATGACCCTGCCGAGATTGAAGATTTCATTGACGAAGTCGGCGATGACGTCTGGGTCGTGGTTGACGAAGCGTATGCTGATTTTATCGAAGGCGGGATGCGTCCTGAGCTTGTCTCGAGGATCAAGGACAGGAAAGTGGCGGTCATTCGTACGTTCTCCAAGTTCCATGGACTGGCCGGAGCCCGCGTCGGCTACGTTATTGCGCGCAGGGAGGCAATCAAAGGATACGACACCATTACCGAACCGTTCTGCGTCAATCGAACAGGTCTGTTTGCGGCGATTGCTGCCCTGACGAAAGACGTTGAGTACAGTCGTGAAATCAAGGAAGTCATTTTGGCTGAACGACACCGCGTTGAAAACGAGCTGCTCGGACTGGCAATGAAATTCGTGCCGTCGCATTCCAATTTTATTTTTGCCAGGCTGCCGGACGGGCTTGACGCGGACGTTATTTGCGGGAAAATGATGGCAAAAGGCGTCATCATTCGTTCCTGCAGTGCCTGGGGATACCGGGACTGCGTACGGATTACGGTCGGCAAGCCAGCGGAAAATACGGAAATGGTGCGCGTTTTGGGGAATGTTCTGGAAGAAGAAAAGGCTAAAAGATGAGGCTTGAATTGGAAGGCGGGAATTTTCATTTCTTGGAAATTCCTGTTTTTTTTGTCAAATGCAGAGCCGGATATTCAAGAATGAGCTGACTATGTCATGAAAAGTGACGACACAAAATATCTGGAATTTTTTTACGCTTAACAAAAGAAGGAAATCAATGCGTTTTACTTGAAAAAGAAAAGTAATGCAGTGGTATGCATTGAATAATGAATATTAAAGGTTTATTACGAATAAATATCATGTTATAAAATTTGACATGAAAAGCAGGCTGGAGTAGACTTGCATTAACTTTTAATTTTCTAATTGAAACATAAGCAAGTAAAAAGCTTGCAAATAAAGGGTGTTTTGAATGTCATAAAAGGTTACGCAAAGAAAGGGCAGGTTGATTTATTATGAAAAACAGATTAGCAAAAATCCTTTGTTCGCTCGCAGCAGTCTGTGCAGTGATTTTTCTGACAAGCGGCTGCGGTTCCGGAAAAAAGGGTGCAGTTGACACAATCAAGGATAAGGGAACCCTGGTGGTCGGGACAAGTGCCGATTATGCACCGTTTGAATTTCCAATTGTAAAGGACGGCAAGAAGCAGATAGTTGGCTATGACATGATGGTTGCTCAGAAGATTGCAGACGACATGGGCGTTAAGCTGAAAATCGTCAATACGGAATTTCCGTCTCTGATTTCGGAATTAAAGAACAAGAAGATCGATCTGATTATGGCCGGGATGGTTTCAACGGCGGAAAGGCGCAAGGTAATTGCATTTTCCAGGCCGTACTATAAAGTGTACAATGTCGTTTTGGTCCAGAAGAAGGATGCCGGGAGATTTTCGACAAAGGCAAGTCTTGCCGGCAGGCAGATCGGCGTTCAGCAAAGCACGACTCAGGAAGCAATTGCCAGAAAACAGCTCAAGTCAAGCAGGCTCGTAACAGAGTCGCAATTGACAAGTCTGACAACGGAACTCAAGGAAGGAAAACTTTCGGGCGTTGTCTGCGAAAAGGCGATTGCTGACAACTATCTTGCAACATATCCTGACAGATATGCCGTTGCCAAAGTCAAGCTCGTTACTCCTGAGGAAAACAGGAACATCGACATCGGCATTCGCAAGGATGACAAGGATTTGAAAAAACGTGTGGATAAAGTCCTGACGAAACTTGAAAAGTCAGGCGAGCTTGACAGGATGTTCGAAAAAGCTCAGAAGATCCAGGCGGAAAATAAGTAAG
>NZ_DAIUCE010000077.1:0-8428 GCF_036846325.1 Ligilactobacillus sp.
GTCGAACCGGAGACGGTGAGCGTCACTGTTCCGGACGGAAACTCGAACAACAGCGGGTCATCGAACGGCAACGGTTCTGACGTCAACAAGCCGTCAGGAAATGAAAACGGCACGAATTCGTCCGTCAACGGCAATGTCGAAAATAAGTCGGACAACTCATCTTCTGACGTCAACGGTTCATCGAATGCAGGCAGCAAGACTGAAGCTGATACCTCGAAAGGCGGCAAGACAGCCGAAGCTTCTGCAAATGCATCCTCTGTCAAGAAGTCTGACGGAAGGAAAAAGGACGGCAAGTCAATTCCTCCGATGGGTGAAGCAAAAGGACATGGCATGGTTTTGGCCCTGGCAATGATTGTCATGGCAGCAGCAGTTCTTGCAGAAGAATTGAGGCGCAGAAGAAACTAGAATCATCAGACAATGGAAAAGAGAAATTGTTTTTTTGAGATCCGGTCTATGATTTCAGAATAAAAGAGCAGCCGGGAAAAACCATGGCTGAAACAAATGACCCGGGTGGTTTGCAGAATTGCAGATCATCCGGGCTTTGTTTTAGTCTGAATTGAGAGCTGGCAGGCATTTACGGACTCATGAGCGCTCGGCTCCACACCCTGATTCCGTAATCCCGTCCTGGTGCACTGCATTTGACAGTCTCAGAATCTTCAGTCAACAAAAGAAGCGCTTCACGTATTTCTTCCAATACATGAAACGCTTCTTTTACTTTTATTCGTCAAATAATACGAACTCGCGGTACTTCCTGGCAAGAATGCCTAAGATGACGGGAAGGCATGTCATGGACTTCATGTCATCCCCCGGATCCGGAGTCGGGATGACGCTTGCCTCATAGTAGAGCTGGTAGTCGGCATGACCGCTCAGGTAGTTTCTCGAGAATTCCGTGATGGAGCACAGCGGCACCTGTCTGAAGTTGATGTTCTTGACCGCATCCCTGATCGATGCGGTGTTTCCGGAAAGCGAGATGATGATGACGAGGTCGTCTGCCGTCAGCTTGCGGGAGATGCGGTTGAGGTTGGTGACGCCGTCAAGCAGGTAGTTTCTCCTTCCTGCAATCAGCAGGTCGTTTGAGAATTCGCGGGCGAAGTTTGCCTGCGAGAAGCCGGTCGGGTAGATGTAGAGTCCGTCGGCTTCATGGATGGCCTCGATCAGGGGCTGGAAGTTGACCTGACGCGAGTACTCGAAGGTCTTTTCGATGTCGCGTCTCAGCTGCATCTCAAGGTCGGTCGGGACGATCAGGTCAGTCTTGTAGTCCTGTTCCAGCTGAAACTTCAGGTCGGAAAATCCGCGGAATCCCAGTTTTCTTGCAAGCCGCAGCACACTGCTCTTGGAAGACAGCGTGGCCGTTCCGAGTTCGACGATGGACGAATTGATGACGTCTGCCATGTGCTGTTCGATGTAGCGGACGATGTCGCGGTCGTTTTCAGACAGTTCGTCAAAGTGCATTCTTACATTGTCTTCAAAGCTCATTTTGCCTTCCCCCTTCAGACACTCAGTATATCACATTTCAGGCCTGCTTTCTGGAGATGACGAAGGCTTCGTACGGTTTCAGGATGACCGTTCCGCAGCACGGGGTACGGTGGCAGCTTGAAATGAGCATTTCCCTGCCGGCGAACTCTTCAGGAATTTCGAAGCGCACCGGATCTTCTGAAAACGAGCAGACGACAAGCAGCTGTTCTTCTGCATTCGTGCGCGTGAAGCTGTATACGCACGAGTCATCCTGGTTCAACGCCCTGTATTTTCCGTCAACGATGACGTCATGCGTGCGGCGGAGCTCAATGAGCTTTCTGTAGTACCAGAAGACGGAATCGGGGTCTTCCAGGGTTTGTCTGACGTTGATGTCCCTGTTGTCTGCTGAATACGGAATCCATGGCCTTGCAGAAGAGAAGCCGAAGCCGTCGTCCCATGGCATCGGCGTTCTTGCGTTGTCGCGCGAACGGAGGTAGAGGATGCGCCTTATCTCGTCTTCACTCAGGCCGTCTGACCTGAGCTCCTCAATCATGTTGAGGGATTCGATGTCCCTGTAGTCGCTGAGGGATTCGAACGGAACGTCCTTCATGCCGAGTTCTTCGCCCTGGAAGATATAGGGCGTGCCCTTCATCATGTGCAGCAGGGTGCCGAGCATCTTGGCGGATTCGACGCGGTATCTGCCGTCGTCACCGAAGCGGGTGACCGCTCTTGGCTGGTCATGGTTGCTCCAGTAGAGCGAGTTCCAGCCGCATCCTTCGAGCCTGTCCTCCCATTTTCCCATGGCATTCTTCAGGTCGCTTAGCTTGAAGCGGACGTTTGAGAACTTGCCGTGCTCGCCGTAGTCCAGGTGCATGTGGTCAAACTGGAAAACCATGTTCAGCTCATGCCGGTCGGGATCAGTGTAAAGGACTGCCTGGTCACTTGTGGTGTTGGCGGTCTCTCCGACCGTGAGGCAGTCGTATTCTGCGAGAACTTCGCGGTTCATCTCCTGCAGGTATTCGTGGAGATGAGGTCCGTTTGATGCGCCGAAGTAGTAGTTCTTGGAATATGGAAGGTCTTCCGGTGCGTCGGGGAGGCCTTCTTTCTTGCTGATCAGGCTGATGACGTCCATGCGGAATCCGTCGATGCCAATGTCAAGCCACCAGCGCATCATCTTGTAGACGGCCTGGCGGACCTTTTCGTTTTCCCAGTTGAGGTCCGGCTGTTCCTTTGCGAAGAGGTGCAGGTAGTACTGGTTTCTTTCAGGGACGTATGTCCAGGCAGAACCTCCGAAAGTCGAACCCCAGTTGTTCGGTTCCGAGCCGTCTTTTTTCGGATCGCGCCAGATATAAAAGTCTGAGTACTCGTTTTCTCTGCTCTTCTTCGATTCGAGGAACCATTCATGCCGGTCGCTCGTGTGGTTGACGACGAGGTCCATGATGATTCTGATGCCTCTTTCATGTGCCTTTGAAAGCAGTTCCCTGAAGTCGTCCATTGTGCCGTAGTCGGGGTTGATTCTGTAGTAGTCTTCAATGTCGTAGCCGTTGTCGACCAGCGGGGAAACGTAGATCGGGTTCAGCCACAAAACGTCTATACCGAGCTTTTCGAGATAGGGCAGCTTTTCGATGATGCCCTGCAGGTCGCCGATGCCGTCACCGTCCGAGTCATTGAAGCTTTGCGGATAGATCTGATAGACAACGCTTTTCTTCCACCAGTCGCTCATCATTCATCCTCCTCGTCAGTTGCCGCTTCCGCAAATATGTCGTTGACGTAGACAATCTGCTGTCTTGCGTCTTCCAGACAGGTTCTCAAAAAGTCTTCATCAACGTAGCCTTCTTCCGGCAGCGCCATGATGACCGACATCACGGCCGGCAGGTTCATCCCGGCGATGACATGGAAGTGCGGATTTGCAAGGTATTGCGTGAATGCCTGATTGACCGATCCTCCGAGCAGGTCGGTGAAGACCAGCACCTCGTCTTCTGACAAATCCAGTCCCTTGAGTGCCTCTGCGATTTCATCGGCGACGGGAACGTTGTCGAGATAGGCGCTGATTGCCGTTACGTCGGCCACATTTGGGGCAATGTAGTCGAACGTGTCCTTCAAGCCGTCAGCGAACCTGTGGTGGCTTGCAAAAATAATCTTACGCATGGAAATCTCCTTTCTTTAAGCAGGAACCCTGAGGATGCCGAAGTATGAGCAGACAAGCGAGATGACGATCAGACCGAAGATGATCTGGATGACCGTGAACTTCTTGCTTGAAATCAGCTTGTAGATGCCAAACGTCAACAGGACCGGCAGAAGTGCGGGCATAATCTGGTCTAGAATCTGAGTCTGAATCGGCATCTTGACCTTGCCTGTCTGGAAGACGAGCGCAACCTGCATCTTGACGACTGAAGGAATCAATGCGCCGACAACGGTCAGGCCCATGATCGATGCTGCTTCCGTGAAGACGGACAATTTGTCGCCGAGTGCCGTCACGAGCTTGAGACCTGAATCATATCCGATGTCGAACAGCTTGAAGCGGAAGAACAGGAAGAAGATGTTTAAAAGAAGCCAGATGATGGCTCCCGTCGGGTTTCCCTGAAGGCCCATGTAGGCTGCAATCGAGCCGATGATCGTCGGGTAGAGCACCCAGATCAGAGTGTCGCCGATGCCGGCCAGAGGTCCCATCATGCCGGTCTTGAACGACTGGACGGCTTCAAGTGAGTCAACGCCGTCCTTTTCCTCCATGGCAAGGCTTGCGCCGAGAAGGAGGTTGGCCATCCAGGTTGTCGTGTTGAAGTACTTGAAGTGGTTGTTCAATGAGGCCTTGTAGTCCTCGTCATTAGGATAGATCTTTCTTAAGGCCTTGTTCAGTCCGAAGACCACGGCAGGCCCCTGCTGGTTTTCGTAGTTGAATGTGTTGCATGCCATGAACATATAGCGGAATGCCGCTTCTCTGATGTCTTTTTTCGTCAGTGTCTTACTCATCAAAATCATCTCCATCTTCTTCGACTGCGCCGGCTTCTGCCGTTGCCGCAGACTTGCTCATGCTGGTTGTAAAGTAGTAGTACGCAATTGAAAGACCGACCAGGGAAACCCCGAGGATCGGCATGTTGAGGTAACCTGCCAGGACATAGCCGACAATGAGCATCGAAAGATACTTCTTGACCGGCATGACCTGAAGCAGAAGGACGATGCCGACGACAGGCAGAAGCGAGCCGGCGATCGAGAGTCCGTTCGTGAACCATTTGGGAACGACGGCAAGGATCTGCGAGACGATCTGCTTGCCGAAGATCACGCAAAGCGCCGTCGGCAGGGCCGTTGACAATGCAAAGATTGCCGGTCCGATCCAGAAGATCCTGTTCATCTTCCTGAATTTGCCTTCATTCATTGCCTTCTGGGCTGCGTGCGTTACGTAAGTGTTGAGAAGCTTGGCGATGACGTCAAGCTGAATGCCGAGCATCCCGACCGGTACGCCGACCGCAAGTGCCACGGCCTTGGCGTCCGCAATGTTGTGCGTCGTGCGGATTGCGACGTAGATTCCGACGAGTGAGGCAAGGCCCCAGTTCGGGACGGATGATCCGCCGATGTTGGCCACGCCGAGCGCCATCAGCTGGAACGTGCCGCCGATGACCATTGCCGTCTTCATGTCGCCCATGATCAGGCCGACAAAGAGTGCGGCCATGATCGGAAACCATGTCGTAAGGACGAGGCCCTGCTGGTCAAGCACCATCCATGCCGAGAAGAGGACCACGAGAATACCCTGAATAACTGCCATTATGACTCACCTTCCATTCTAGTCCCTGATGTACTTGTCAAACGGTTCGTCCGGGTCTGACGGAACGAATCGGAACGTCACCGGCACGCCGCGCTTCATCAGTTCCCTGAAGTCCGCGATTTCCTTGTCGTTTACGGAAACCATCTTCTTGACCGTCTTCTTGTCCGGTCCGTCGAACATGATGCCGATGTTGACCTTCGGAATCATGACGCCGCCGTCAAGCAGCCTGAGCAGTGTTTCCGGCTCCTTGACGATCAGGAAGACGTTGTGGCTGTCGTACTTGCCGGCATTGAAGTTTTTGATTGCCGTTTCCGTGTCGATGATGGACATGCCGGTTCCGGCCGGCTTGCTCATGCGCATGGCTGCCTTCTGCGCCTCGTCTTTGCTGATGATGTCGTCAACGACCATCAGTCTCCTGGCCTTTGTCTCTCCGGCCCATTGCGTAACGACTATTCCGTGGATGAGCCGCTGATCTATTCTTGCCAATACCAATGTCATGATGTATCTCTCCTTTGAGTATGTTTTTACTGTATTTGCTTACAAATCAAGCATACTTTAGAATTAAACCGTTTACAATGGGTTCGGCGCGTTCGGGGACATGGTGCGCGATGTTGGAAAAAGTTCCAGGAAGATGACACCTTTTCCCGCAGATGCAATTGACATTCAGAACTTGTTCGCCTAGAATTCGAAATGAAGAACAGGACGGAAGGGAGGAAATGCTGATGCTGTTACGGCAGATGCGCTGTTTTGCCAGCGTCGTTGAATGCGGAAGCTTCACCGAGGCGGCGGAACGGTGCTTCATTTCACAGTCCGCTGTTTCCCAGCAGATCAAATCACTTGAGCAGGAACTGGGGGTTTCGCTTCTTCTACGGAAGAACAGGGGCTTTTCCCTGACTCCTGCCGGAAGGTACTTTTATGAAGGGTGCGTCAGGATACTGAAGGAAGCAGACGAGCTGAAGGAAAACACCACGCGGATGGGAACCGGCTCGAAAGCAAGTCTCAGGATCGGGTACCTGAATTTGTACAACGGTCAGGAGCTCTACCAGGCGATTTCCGAGTTCTCTGGATCATTTCCCGAAGTTTCGATTGAAATTTCACCCGGAACGCACGAACAGCTCTACAACGGTCTTCGTTCGGGCCGGATTGACATGGCATTGAACGACCAGCGGCGTGCATTTTCCAGCGAGTACGTCAACTTCGTCCTGAAGAACTGCGGATGTCTGGTTGAGATTTCCTCGCAGAATCCTCTTGGCGAAGAAAAGAGCGTGACCATGAGGGACTTGAGGAACCTTCCCTGCATCCTCGTTGCACCGGAAAGCCAGCGGAAAGTTGAGGAAAGGTACTATTCGGAAACGCTCGGTTACGAGAGCAGCTTCCTGTTTGCCGACTCGCTTGATGCGGCCAGGCTTCTTGCCATAGGGGGAAGGGGCTTCATCCCGTTAGAGGAGGCCGGGGAGCTTCCTCCGCCAAGTCCCGGGCTGAAGCGGATTCCGCTGGTGAACGGAAGCGGGCGCCTTGCGAGAAACTACTGCTTCTTCTGGCGCCGTGAGCGGACCAACCGCTACATTGAACGATTTGCGAACATCCTGCATGACCTGGTCAGGGGAAATTGACGGAAAAAGCGCGTGTGAAATGCCGGAAGAGACGTTTCACATGCGCTTTTCGATTGAGCTCTGCATTTTACGGAATCATTCCGCAGGCCTGAGCGGGCCGTAGAAGTATGATGCGGTTGCGCCGCCGTCAATCAGGAAGTCCGAGCCGGTGATGAATGCGCCCTTTTCGCTCATCAGAAGCTCGGCAACGCCTGCGACCTCATCAGCGGTGCCCGGACGTCCTGCAGGACACTTTTCGAACATGTTCCTGTAGAAGTCTCCGCGGGGTCCGTTGAACTCGTCAATCGCAAGCGGCGTGACGATGATGCCGGGCGAGATTGAGTTGATTCTTGCGCCGCGCTGCCCCCACCTGACCGATTCGGCCATGACGCGCTTTTCGTTGCAGCGCTTGGCCAGCTGGTAGGCATGGAGGGTGTCGCGGATGTTTTCCGGCCTGAGCATGTCAAGTCCGAGCAGCTCGTCTGCCGGGGTCGTTGCAAGCAGTTCGTCCTCTTCAGGTGTCAGGGCAGGCATCCTGTGGCCGCTCTGGCTTGAAATGGTGATGCCCGTGCCGCCTTCTGCAATCACCTTGCCGACTTCTTCCAGCAGGACGGCCGTTCCGTAAAGGTCAACCTTCAGGATTGCCTCAATCGGGGCCTGGCTTGGCGAAACACCGGCTGCATTGACCAGCATCCTGATTTTTCCGTAGCTTTCTGCCGTCTTGATCAGATTTCTGACTGACCTTAGGCTTGAGAGGTCCATTTCCACGCTGACGGCGTCAAAGCCCGCGTTGTTCAAGGTATTTGCCGTCCTTTCGGCATTTTCAATATTTCTGTCACCGATGACGATCTTCATTCCGAAACCCATGCGTCGGGCGATTGCCATGCCGATCTGTCCGGCTCCTGTCAGAATCATTACATTCATTTCGTTATTTCTCCAATCCATCTTTCAATCACTTCATCCGAGTCATCCGTCAGATGCCCTGTAATCGGCAGTCCCGGCCTGACATCGGCCTTCGGGCAGGCCTTCTTCACCCAGCGCATGCTGTTGCCAAGGCCGCTTCCTTCGTGCGTGCAGAACGGACAGACCGTCTTTTTGGCCGTGTCGATTCCCTCAAGGAACGTCATGACGGGCATCGGCATCATTCCCCACCAGATCGGATATCCGATGAAGATGACGTCGAAGTCGTCCATGTCGGGCAGATTTCCGGCAAGGGCCGGCCGCACACCGCTTTTCAGTTCCTGTTTTGCCTCCTCGGTCCGTTTTGTGTAGTCCTTTGCATATGTCTGAACCGGCCTGATCTCATAAAGTTCCGATCCGATCAGCGCGCTGATCTTTTCAGCAGCCTTTTTCGTATTTCCCACCGGAAGGTCCACGACCTGTCCGTTCCAGTAGTTCTGTCCGCTGACTGAGAAATATGCAGTGAGAATTCTTGTCATGTTCAAATCACTCCTTACAGTGTCAATTTTACATGATGGGGAGGATGATTCAATTTCGATTGGAGGACTTTCGGATAAGTTCAGCTTATGTGAAGGCAGTTGTTTGACTGATTTTGGCCGGCATCAAGCAAGGTGTGAGAAGCAGCGGTTATGAGCCGTAAGCTAAGCTTCTGTCTGACGCA
>NZ_DAIUCE010000078.1:0-8380 GCF_036846325.1 Ligilactobacillus sp.
TTCCTCATTTTCGGTATGTTCCTTGACGGTGTTTTCCAAAACGATTCCGCAGTCGTCTTCCACATACAGGGAACGAATTATGACTGGAAATTCAGGATCGGCATATTTGACGATATTTGAAGTGACGTTGTCGATGATCCTTGAAATATAGGCATCGTGAACGTTGATTTCCGTATCCTTGAATAAGAACACCGGCTTGATCTGATACCCCTGCTGCTCCAGGTAGCCGCACATCTCAGACAACGGATCGAAGAAGATCTGCTCTAAAGTGCCGCGCTTTTCAAGTTGAACATCCTGATCGACGTTGATCAGCGAATAATTGAACAGCCTGTCAGACATGCTCTTGAGCTGCTTGGTCTTCTGGTCAATCTTTTCGAGATAGCCTTGAAACTGGGCCTCATCCCTGCATTTTCCGGAACGGAGAATTTCGGAGTACAGCATGATCGACGTCAGGGGCGTTCTGATATCATGAGACATCTCAGTGACCATCCTGGAATTTGCCTTCATGACTTCATTCTTGACTTCAAACTGCTTCTTCAGAGACTTACGCATGTCATCAAGACCCACAGCAAGTTCATAAAGCTCATCCCTGCCCCTGGTCCGAATCTCATAGTCAAGATCTCCCGCTTCCAGAATCTTGATGTCATTGCTGAGCTGACGAATATACTTCATCCGGCGCCTGATTCCGATCATGACGATACTGAAGAAGACGATGAACGTCAGGATGATTGAAAAGATTTCCGCATAATAATACAGTTCATAGGAATAAACTCCCTGAATATACACGGATGCCCTGCCATCAGCAAATTTCAGCTTATACGGCTTGGCCGACCAGTTATCCTGGTCCTCAAGGGCGGATGCACTGACGCCGCTGCAGTTATAGACAATGCGATTCTTCTTGTAAATCGCAATCAGCAGCACTCTTTTTTTCAACACCCACTTGTCAAGCTTCTTCTTGTCGGTCGACTTCAGATCATTTTTATAGACATAATTCTGGAACTGCCGTGCGTAGCGGTTCGTTTCGCGCTCCTCGTAATCAATACTGTCATAGTATTCATCAACAAGATTGCCGGTCACTCTGTCAACAACAATCAGAAAGGCAAACGAGACGACAAACGAAAGAATCAGCAGTTTAAGCAGTTCCATGTAAATCGTCGTCTTTCTGCCTCTTCTGTTCTCCAGCTGCCTTCTAATCCACTGTCGCATCTTCAAAACGATACCCCTTTCCCCAAACCGTCTTGATATATTGCGGTTTTTGAGGATCAGGCTCAATTTTTGTCCTCAGCTTTCTGATGTGAACCATTACCGTATTTCCGCAGGTATAAAAATAGGGTTCGCGCCAAACGCTTTCATAGATGTTCTGTGCTGAAAAGATCTTGCGCGGATGCTGCATCATCAGACGCAGAATCTTGTATTCCAGATCAGAAACCTCAACTTTTTCACCGTCCGCAACGATTTCGTTAAATGCAGTGTTGAGCTTGATCGAACCGATCTCGATGATTTTTTCCGTTTCGTTTTCGTTCGTGCTCTTTCCCTGATAAACCTGATAGCGCCTGAGAAGCGCCTTGACCCTTCCGAGCAGCTCGGCATATGAAAACGGCTTTGCAAGATAGTCGTCTCCGCCAACCATCAAGCCAAGCAGCTTATCTGACTCCTGCGACTTGGCAGTTAAGAAAAGCACGGGCACATTGGAAGTCTTGCGGATTTCCTCGCAGACTTTCAGCCCATTCAGTTTTGGCATCATGATATCCAGGATAACCAAATCAATTGTCTCATCTAGCATTTTCAGCCCGACAACGCCATTTTCGGCTCCGATGACTTCATACTCTTCGCTTTCAAGCAGAATTCTGACGCCTTCCCTGATATCGCTGTCATCTTCAACAATCAAAATTTTTCCTTTGTGCATTTTTCAAACCTCGTATTTTCCTTACTGTATTCTATACACCATCATTCAATCTTGCAAGTCATAACACCTTTCATTCTAACAGTCATTCCTTAACAGATTCTGAAGGCATTTCTTAATCACACTAAAAAACGAACCGTTCTCCCTCAGAACCGTTCGTTTACCTAATTATTTGATTCCCTTTTCACGCGAAGCTGTTCCAATAATGCTGAAACCAGTTACCCCCAAAGCACCAAGCGTTATGACGCTCCAGACAATCGCTTTGAAAACTGACTTGCCTCCCGATGCCAATGCAGGATTTTCTGATGACTTCAAAACTCGTTTCCTGCCTGATTCAGCTTTGCCTGCCCCGGTATGCGGCAAACTTTCGGGTTTCCCGCCCAAATTGTTCAGACAAGTATTGATTTGTTCCAATGCAACGTCAACATCCTGTTGCGATCCTTTGTTTTCAAGAACCTGCTTTCCATAGTCGATTGCATTCTGCAAGGCTTTTTTCTTTTCATCAGATGCCCTGCCGTATGCATCCCTGTTATGATATTCCTGCTGCGCATCCTTGGAAACGGCATTTTCAAGCGCAGAATACGTAACAGAACTTGAACTGTGAGAAAAAGTCTCATCTGCTGAAGCGTTAACATTTGTCATTGTGAAAAACGCCGCTAATACAGCCAGAAGAATCATCACTCTCTTAAAGCAACTAATTGACATTAACAACAATCACTATTAAATTATAATATAGTCACAGATAATTAACAATTGTCCATAAAAACAAAAAAAGCAGCTTTATTTTGAATATTTTTTTCACATTGCACAAGAAAGGATGATTTCATCTTGATAAGACCCATCAATAAGGATGTTGAAATTCTTCGCCGGAAGTCAGCAGCGGCATCAAAAAAAGACATTCAAACAGCTTATGATCTGCTTGATACGCTCAAGGCACACCAAAACTCCTGCGTCGGAATGGCCGCCAATATGATTGGCATCAACAAGCGCATCATTGCCTGTTTCTTCGGACCTTTCCCCGTTTTAATGATCAATCCCGAAATAACCAGAAAATTCGGGCCCTATACTGCTGAAGAAGGCTGCCTGAGCCTTGAAGGAAAACGCGTTGCCAAACGTTTCAATCATATTGAAGTAACGTACCTGGATGAACACTTCATCAAACAACATCAAAAACTTGACGGCTTCAATGCTCAAATCGTTCAGCATGAAATCGACCATTGCAACGGAATTCTGATTTGACCAAGTACGGCTTTAAATGAAATGCTGAACAAAAGAGGGCGCAGTCCGGCTGATTTTGTCCGGCATTCTTTCAGTTTTGAGACATGAAAACCTTATTTTTTTAAATACAGTGCTGAGAATCGCCTGCCCAGTCAGGGATACAAGGCAGGATTACGGGCAAAATGCCGGTTTTTGGGATTTACCCGTAAATGACGAGCTAGATTACAGGCAAAATCTTCCGGGTTATTTCCATCACAACATCAGACTGTCATTCATACACAAAAAAACCTGATGACTTGCAATCAATTGCAGATCATCAGGTTTTTCAATTCGCGTCACATTCTTCCAGCCTCTTCAAAGCAGCAATCAGCCGCCCAGATATGCTTTTTGAACGCTTGGATCGTCAAGCAGCTCCTTGCCCGTTCCGGTCATCTTGACCTCACCGGAAGCCAGAACATAACCACGATCGGCAATTGACAATGCCTGCTTGGCATTTTGTTCGATCAAAAGGACCGTTGTCCCCTGATCACGAATCGTTTCGATGATTTTAAAGACTTCCTGAATGTAAATCGGAGAAAGTCCCATTGACGGTTCATCCAGCAGAATCAGCTTCGGACGTGCCATTAAGGCCCTGGCCATTACGAGCATCTGCTGTTCGCCCCCGGAAAGCGTGGCAGCATCCTGCTTTTCACGTTCCTTCAAGACAGGAAAACGCTGATACATCTTTTCAAAGTCTTCCTGGATGCCGTCTCTGTCATTGCGCAGATAGGCTCCCATCAAAAGATTTTCGCGAACGGTCATTTCTTCAAACACGTGTCTTCCTTCCGGAACTTGCGAGATGCCCTTCGCCACGACTTTATCCGGCTTTAATTTCTCAAGATGGGTTCCTTCATAAACGAGTTCACCGCTCTTTGGTTTTAAAATTCCGGAAATCGTTTTGACAATCGTTGACTTGCCGGCACCGTTTGCACCAATCAAAGTCACTATTTCGCCTTTGTTGATTTGAAAGCTGACGTTTCTGACAGCTTGAATCGCTCCGTAATTTACTGACAGATTCTTAACTTCAAGCATCGGCATCAGCGTCACCTCCCAAGTAAGCTTTGATAACTTCCGGATTATCCTGAATTTCCTTCGGCGTTCCTTCTGCTAAAAGATGCCCATGATCAAGCACATAGATTCGCTCTGCGATATTCATGACAAGCGACATGTCATGTTCAATCAGCAAAACCGCGGTATGATATTCTGATTGGATCTTCTTGATCAGGCGAGTCAAATCCGCCGTTTCTTCCGGATTCATCCCGGCAGCAGGTTCATCCAGAAAGATGACTTTCGGACGCGTTGCAAGCGCCCGGACGATTTCAACCCTGCGCTGGGCACCATAAGGCAGATTACCGGCCCGATGCTCGGCTGCAGAGGCAAGACCGAAATCTGTCAGCAGCTTCATTGCTTCTTCCTTCATTTCAGCTTCTGTTTTATAATAGCCCGGCAAACGGAGAACGGACGAAACAAAACCTTCCTTGTAATGATTCGTCAAAGCCGTCAACACGTTTTCCAAAACCGTCATGTCGGAAAACAGCCGGATGTTCTGGAACGTTCTGGAAATCCCCATCTGAGCCACGGCATAAGCCTTCTTGCCGGTAATTTTTTCTCCGGCAAGATAAACGTCTCCTTCAGTCGGCGTATTCACACCCGTCAGCATGTTGAAAAGTGTCGTCTTGCCGGCACCGTTCGGCCCGATCAGAGCAACCAATTCGTCAACTCCGACATGAAGACTGACGTTGTCAACAGCTGTCAGGCCGCCGAATTTCTGCGTAAGTTCCCTTGCTTCCAAAATAGGTGTCGTCATGCCTTCGCCTCCCCTTTGTCAGCTTTTTCATGATTGAAGATTCTGGCAAACGATAATTCGTTCGTTCCCATCAGTCCGCTTGGCTTGAAGACCATCATCAAAATCAGGACAACGGCGTAAATCACCATGCGCAATACGCCGAAGCTTTGCAAAACGGTGTCCAGAATACCCAAAACGACTGCGGCAACAAACGTCCCTGTCATGCTTCCCATTCCGCCTAAGACAACGATGATCAGAATCGAAACGGACTGCATGATTCCGTAATTGGAAGGAGCAATCGTCTGAATGTAGCTGGCACTGAGCGATCCGGCAATTGCAGCCGTAACCGCCCCCAGGACAAAGGCAGCCAGTTTCCAGCGAGTCGTGTTGATTCCCATTGCTTCTGCAGCGATTTCGTTGTCACGAACGGACATGACCGCACGGCCGCCACGACTGTGAATGAAGTTCACCGTTACGATTGTCGTCAGGCACGTCAGCACGTAAACCAGCGGCCATGTCGTATACTGAGGAATGTTGAACAAACCGGCAGGCCCGTTCGTGATCTTCATGTTATTTAAAACGATTCTCACGATTTCAGCCGCACCCATCGTTGCAATCGCAAGGTAGTCCCCGCTGAGCCGGAAACAGGGAATTCCGACGATAATCGCAACAACGGCCGCAATCGCCATTCCGACGAGAACCGAAACAATCCAGCCGCCGAAACTGTCAAATCCTCCAAGCGTCATGATTCCTGTTGCATATGCACCGATTGCCATGAATCCTGCATGTCCGAGCGAAAACTGCCCTGAAAAACCGATGACAAGATTCAAGCCGACGGCCAGAATGATGTTGATTCCAATCGTCACGAGCATGTTTTCAGTAAAGGAATCGATTACTCCGACCGCAACCAGAACATTGATTAAAACAAAGCCGACTACCATGAGCAAAAGCCAGCTGAGATTTGATTTCAAATTTGCCTTCACGATAATCACCTACACTTTCTCAATTGTTCTCTTGCCGAACAGGCCTGACGGCAAAACAAGCAAAATGATGATCAAGACTGCATATACGGCCGCATCCTTATATGCAGAAAGACCGATGCTCTGAAACATCGTTTCCAGGAAGCCAATGACGATGCCGCCGATTGCAGCGCCGGGAATCGAGCCGATGCCGCCCAGAACGGCTGCAACGAAGGCTTTGATGCCGGGAGTAAGTCCCATCATCGGATCAATCGAATTATAGTACATTCCGATTAAAACGCCGGCGGCACCCGCAAGCGCTGAACCAATCGCAAACGTGAATGCAATTGTTCCGCTGACATTGATTCCCATCAAAGCCGCCGCATCAGGGTCAACTGCCATGGCTCTCATGGCACGCCCCATCTTGGTCTTCTGCACGATCACCTGAAGCAGAATCAGCAGAATAATCGTTGTGATGAAAATCAGAAGCTGAACGTTTGAAACCTGAACCGGTCCCAAATCATACGAGACGCGCTTGATTACCTGCGGAAAGTTTCTCGTGTTCGCAGTGAAAAGATAAGTCATCCCGTTTTCAAGGAAGTACGAAACGCCGATTGCGGTGATCAGCATCGTAATCCGCGGAGAATTCAGCAATGGCTTGTATGCAATGATTTCAACCAGAACACCGGCCAGTGCGCAAAAGACCATCGATGAGATGAGTGCGCCAAAGAACCCGAAGTGCAGGCACTTAATCGTATAATATCCGAAAAACGCCCCCAGCATGTATACGTCACCGTGAGCAAAATTCAACAGCTTGATAATCCCGTAAACCATCGTATAACCCAAAGCCAGCAGGGCATAAATGCTTCCGAGAGAAAGGCCGTTGATCAGCTGTTGCAAAAATGTCGACATCAGCTATTCCTCCCTAATTTCTGAATTATTGACAAAAGGCCGCAAGAAATTCACCTGCGGCCCTGCGTCTTCTACTTGACTACATAACCCTTGACTGATTTGCCGTTTTCCAACTTGACGATTGTGATCGACTTTTGAGGATTGTGCTTAGCATCCATTGTTGTGTTGCCCGTAACGCCCTTGAAGTTCTTGAGCTTTGCAAGACCTTCCTGGATCTTGACGGAATCAGCCGATTTTTCAGTTTCGATGGCTTTCTTGACCATGTAAACCGAATCATATGCCAAAGCGGCAAACGTCGGTGCATCTTCACCGAACTTTGCCTTGTACGCCTTGTTGAACTTGGAAACAAGCGGATTCGTTGCGGCTGAAAGAGACGTGAACGGTGTCGTGTAGTAAATGTCTGATGAATTTGCATTTCCGGCAATCTTGATCATCTTGTCGTCGGACATGCCGTCAGCACCCAGAATCGGCTGCTTGATGCCGGCTTCGCGGGCCTGCTTGATGATCGTGCCGCATTCCGTGTAGTATGCAGGAATGTAGAGTGCATCAAAATTCTTGCTCTTGATGGATGTCAGAATCGAATTGAAGTCCTTGTCGCCTGCCTGGAAGTACTGCGTAGCGACAACCTGACCCTTGAACGCCTTCTTGAAGGCCTTCGTGATGCCCGTGCCGTAATCGCTGGAATTGTCGGCCAGAATTGCCACTTTCTTTGCCTTCAGCGTATCGTAGGCAAACTTGGCAGCAGTAATTCCCTGATAGTCATCCTTGAAGCAGGCACGGAAGACGTAAGGCTGAACCTTGCCTTTCTTGTCAAGCGTAAAGTCCGGTGCCGTCGCAGATGCCGAAAGGAACGGCACGCTTGCCTTGTTTGCCGTTGGAATCGTCGCCGTGCCGGCATTTGTCGTTGCCGGTCCGATCAATGCGACGGCCTTGTCCTGAGACGTCAGCTGAGCTGCAACGGAGGCACTGGTTGAAGTCGAACTCTTGTTGTCGCGATAAATCGCCTTGATTTTCTTCTTCTTGCCATTGACGTTGACGCCGCCCTTGGCATTGATTTCCTGAACGGCCAGTTCAATCCCGTTCTTTTCCTGCTGGCCGTAGCCTGCCGCAGCACCGGAAAGTTCCATGTTTACGCCGATCTTGACCGTATCGCCTGCCTGATTTCCCTTGGAAGCAGCCGATTTGGCCGTACATCCTGCCATAAATGCGGAACACATCATTGCTGCAGCCGCAAAGCCTGCCATTTTCTTCATTTTCATAAAACATCCCAATCCCTTCGTTTGATGATTCTGATATTGATTCTCGCCGATTAAGAAAAAAATTAAGCCTTCATCCTGAATGGATGAAGGCTTTTTAATTCCGGGAGCCCTCATCCAACTATACTCAAACAAGGACTCAACAACATAAAAACTTCAATTCTTACATTCCTGAATCCTTGATAATAATTAGACGGGCAAATAGCGAAGCGTATCGAAACGACTTATGTTTTCCATTCATGTCACAATTCATTTCAATCACTCCTCTGCACTTTATTCCCTCTGTCGGTTTGATTAATGCTATTAT
>NZ_DAIUCE010000079.1:0-8271 GCF_036846325.1 Ligilactobacillus sp.
AAGAAAAAGTCCGGAAAAATCCGGACCTTTTCTTATTTAACGCTCAATGCATCTTTAAGCGTCTTCTGAACGCTCTGCAATTCCGATTGGCTGACGACTTCATACGAAACACCGTCAATCATATCACCCTTGCCCTGCAGCTGAACCTGCTTGATGTTTCTTGCTCCCGAATACCCTGTCGCAATTTCCTTAACGTCATCAAACGTCAAGTCAGTCTTCATGTTTGATGAAATGGCATTGAGAATCTTCTGATACTTGAGTACGCTGCCGAGAGAAGCAATTTTTTCCACCATGGCCTGGACTACCAGACGCTGACGCATCTGACGTCCGTAGTCTCCGCGGGTATCTTCGTAACGCATCCGCGTATATGCCAGAATATTGCTCGAATCAATCGTTACGGTACCTTTGCTGAAATGCTTGCCGAGACTCGTAAACTCAAGATCATTGTCAACCTGCACGGGTCCGACTGCGTTTGAAAGCTGCTCCAGCCCCTTCATGTTCAGTTCGACGTAGTGATCGACTGGAATGTCAAGATAGGATTGAATCGTGTTCAACGCCCCCGTCATGCCGTCATATGAGTAAGCGGCATTAATCTTGTTGTTGCCAGGGTGTCCTTCAATATGAACCAAAGTATCACGCGGCACCGATACGAGCGTCGTCTGGCTCGGGGTTACAGCCGCTACCATGATGGTATCGGTTCGTCCGCGATATGTACGTCCGTATTCGCCGGTATCGCTGCCCAGGAGAAGGACGGAAAACGGTTGTTTCTTAGACATGTCGACTGCTTTTTCACGTTTCTTCTTGTAGTTTACTTTCTTGAAGGAACGATCGACTGCATCCTTGGCCGAAAAATAGAACTTCGCCAGAACAACTCCGTCAACAAGCAAGAAGACGCAAACGATTCCCAACAGCCACTTCCACCAAACGTGTTTCTTGTGATGGTGATGATGATTACTCATGTAAAACACCTGCTCCATTGATTACACGGGATACAGTTGCTAAAGAAACACCTGCTTCCTTTGCAACCTCAGATTGCAAATTATTTATACGACAATGTAATTATAGCAATAAAATCATCAATTGCATTAAAAAGCTTTATTTTTTCATAAAACTGTAACACATAGTCCAAAATATAAACTGAAACCTCGCTCATCCCAAAGCAGAGCGAGGTTTTAATTTTATCAGTTCAGCCAGTTTTCAGGATCTTCACGCCATCTGTGAAGCAATTCCTGTTCTTTCTTCGTGATGTATGATTCTTCAACTGCTGCTTCAAGCAGTTCTGTATAGTTCGTCAACGTTGCGAACGGAACGCCCGCTTTTTCAAAATTTCCGTTGACGCTGGGCAGCTGGTAGGAGAAGATTGCGCATACGCCGATAACGTCTGCGCCTTCATTTTCCGCAGCTTTGACAGCTTTTAAAACGCTGCCGCCGGTTGAAAGCAGATCATCAATGACGATTGTCTTCTGACCTTTTTCAAGCACGCCTTCAATCTGTTTGCCACGTCCGTGGTCCTTTGGCTTGGAACGAACGTACACCATCGGAAGATTCAGTTCCTGGGCAATCCATGCGGCATGAGGAATCCCTGCCGTGGCCGTTCCGGCAATCATTTCCGTTTCCGGAAACTTCTCCTTGATTATCTCAGCGATGCCTTTTGCGATTCTGTTTCTGATTTCAGGATAGCTGATCGTCAGACGATTGTCGCAGTAAATCGGACTCTTGATGCCGCTGGCCCATGTAAAAGGTTCTTTTGGCGAGAGCTTCACTGCATTTATCTTGAGCAGGTCTTTTGCTGTTTGTTTCATTGTTGATTCCTCCATAAATTTGAGACTAAGCGGTACGTTTCAACGGGATCTTGCGCCTGGGTGATTGCCCGTCCGACAACGATGGCAGAAGAGCCGCTGCTTTCGGCTTCATCAGGAGTCATCACGCGTTTCTGATCGCCGACGTCTCCACCTTTTAAGCGAATTCCAGGCGTGACGCGCAAAAAATCGTCGCCGGTTGCATCAGCAATCATCCGTGCTTCCCAGGCCGAACAGACGACGCCGTCCATCCCGCTTTGCCGCGCCAGTTTTGCGTAGCTTTTGACGCTTTCAGTCAAATCGCAGGCAAGGCGCTGTTCTTTTTTTGCCATTTCAGGACTCGTCGACGTCAATTGCGTAATCGCCAGAAGTTTCGGAGCTTTTTTGCCTTTGCTCTGAGCACCATCCAGCAAACCATTCTTTGCTGCTTTCATCATTTCGCTGCCGCCGCTTGCGTGCAGGGTTGTCAATGAGACACCGAGTTTCCCGAGCACACGCATTGCCGATTCAACCGTATGCGGGATATCGTGGCATTTGAGATCCAAGAAGACGTCATGTCCCAAAGACATGATTTCCTTGACCATGTCCTGGCCTTCGGAATAGTAAAGTTCCATTCCGATTTTGACGAACAGCTTTTCTTCTTCAGGAAACTTCTTCAGGAAATTTCGACATGCCTCTCTGTCAGGAAAATCCAGAGCTATGATCGGACGGTCAATTTTCATTTGCAAATGCCTCCTTGACTTCTTCTCGAAGTTCTTCCAGGGACGAGATCTGGAGCTCATCCATCAAATCAGGAAGTTTTTCGATCAAATGCGGGCAGATCAGCGGATCATCGAAGTGTGCCGATCCCACCTGAACGGCGGAAGCTCCCGCAAGATACATTTCAATGATGTCTTCCGGCTTCTCGATTCCGCCTACGCCGATAATCGGCAAATCACAGACATGGGAAACCTGATAAATCATGCGGATCGCAACGGGAAGAACTCCGTGACCGGAAAAACCGCCTGTCAGATTGCCCAGAACCGACTTCCTCGTCTTGAGGTCGATGTGCATCCCTAGCAGGGTGTTGATCATCGTCAATCCGTCAGCTCCGCCTTCTTCAACTGCCTTGGCAATCGCGCAGACATCCGTGACGTTTGGAGAAAGCTTGACGTATACCGGCACGCTGGAAGCTTTCTTGACCTCTTTGGTCAGCTTCCCGGCAACTTCCGGAACGGTTCCGAAAGCCATGCCGCCTTTTTTGACGTTCGGGCAGGAAATGTTGAGTTCCAAAGCATCAACGTAGCCGCTTTGAGACAAGCGGGATGCGACCTCAACGTAATCTTCCTCGGAAGATCCACCGACGCTTCCGATAATCGGCAAGGAAGGATACGATTGCTTCAATGCAGGCAGTTTTTCCGCAATAACCGCTTCAAGCCCCGGATTTTGCAGGCCGACAGCATTCAAAACACCATTATCCATCAAGGCGATTTTAGGGTTCGGATTCCCCGTTCTGGCTTCAACCGTCGTTGTCTTGACAACGATTGCGCCCAATTCGTTCAAATCATATTTCGGGTTTTCGCCAAAGCCAAAAGTACCGCTGGCCGGCATAACCGGGTTCTTCAAGTCAAGCCCTGGAAGCTTGACTGCTAGACGTTCATCAGACATGGGACTACCTCCAAAGATTTTATAATGATTCCGTTGCAAACGAACGGTTTTCAAGCGCGCGCAGCAAAGCATCCGCGGTATTCAGGGACGTCAGCAGCGCAATGTTGTGTTCGATTGCGGTCTGGCGGATGACGAAGCCGTCAGAAGACATCTCCTGATCGTGACTCATCGTATTGATTACGAGATCAACTTCATTGTTCATCAAAAGCTTGATAATTGCCGGATCATCCGAATCTTCTTCGCCAATCTTGGAAACCTTGGTTGCATGAAGTCCGTTTTGACGCAGGAATTCGGCCGTCCCCCTGGTTGCAAAAATGCGATAGCCGATCTTGGCGAATCTTTCTGCAAGCGGAAGGACAATGTTCTTGTCCTTGTCCTCAATTGTGAAGAGAACCCGTCCGCATTCGGGAAGCAGCATATTCGCACCGGCAAATGCCTTATACAAAGCTTTTTCAAAATTAAAGTCGCTGCCCATGACTTCGCCAGTGGACTTCATTTCAGGCCCGAGGAAACTGTCAACATCAGCCAGCTTGCTGAATGAGAAGACAGGTGCCTTGACGTGAACTTGTTTTGATTCCCGGTAAAGTCCGGATTCGAATCCGAGCTCTTTGAGCGATTTGCCCAAAATGACCTGCGTTGCGACCTGCGTCATTTCGATTCCCGTAATCTTGCTTAAGAACGGTACCGTGCGACTTGCTCTCGGGTTGACTTCAAGGACATATGCTTCGCCCTTGTGAATGATAAACTGAATATTCATGATGCCGATGCATTTCAAGGCAACGGCAAGTTTCTTCGTTGCCTCAACAATCTGATCCTTGACGTCTTGCGAGAAGCTCTGAGGAGGATAAACCGCCATTGAATCGCCGGAGTGAACGCCGGCATGTTCAATGTGCTCCATGATTCCCGGCAGCAAAACGTCCTTTCCGTCACAGATTGCGTCAACTTCGCATTCGTATCCTTCAAGATATGCATCGACCAGAATCGGATGATCAATTTCTGCTTTGGCATTATGCGAGAGATATTCCTCGAGTTCCGCATCGTTGTTGACAATTTCCATTGCGCGCCCGCCAAGAACGTAGCTTGGGCGAACGAGAACCGGATATCCGATTTCATGAGCGCATTCCATAACCTGTTCCTGAGTTGTTGCCGTTTTGCCGATTGGCTGTTTCAACCCAAGCCTGTTGATGACCTGATCAAACAGTTCACGATCTTCCGCCCGGTCAAGGTCTTCGACCGTTGTTCCGAGAACCTTGACGCCATGAGCTTCCAATCCGGCAGCAAGGTTGATTGCGGTCTGTCCTCCGAATTGAACGATGACGCCGAGCGGCTGTTCCAATTCGATTACGTTTAAAACGTCCTCCAAAGTCAATGGTTCAAAGTAAAGCTTGTCTGAAATCGAAAAATCAGTCGAAACGGTTTCAGGATTGGAATTCATCACAATTGCTTCATAACCTGCTTTTTGAATGGCCTTGACGCTGTGAACCGTTGCATAGTCGAATTCGACGCCCTGGCCGATTCTGATCGGACCGGAACCGATGACGAGAACTGAAGGCTTTTCTGATTTAACGCTTTCGTTTTCTTCATCATATGAACTGTAGAAATATGGCGTGTGCGATTCGAATTCGGCAGCGCAGGTGTCAACCATTTTATAAACCGGCAAAATCCCGTTTTCATGACGTAACGAACGGATCTCGTCTTCATCCATGTCCCAGAGCCTGCCGATTGTATGATCGCTGTATCCGTAGTATTTGGCCGTCTTCAAGACTTCGATGTCTCCAACATTGTGTGCAAGTTCCGTTTCGAGTTCAACGATGTGCTTGATGATATCAAGAAAATAAACGTTGATCTTTGTCAGTTCATTGACTTCCTCCAACGTAAATCCGCGTCTGAACGCTTCCGCAATGTAAAAAATGCGATCGTCCTGAACGTGGAAAAGCTTGTCTTCGACCTCTTCATCGCTGGCATCGCGCGCTTCCTGACTGATTAGATCCTTTTCATCTATTTCAAGCGAACGAACAGCCTTTTGAATTGCTTCTTCAGCATTGCGCCCAATGGCCATGACCTCACCGGTAGCCTTCATCTGCGTCCCTAAGCGACGATCGGCACGCGGAAACTTGTCAAACGGCCAGCGGGGAATCTTGGCAACCACATAATCAAGCGCCGGTTCAAATTCCGCATATGTCGTTCCGGTAACAGGGTTGATGATTTCATCCAAAGTCAGGCCGACGGCAATCTTGGCAGCCATCTTTGCAATCGGATAGCCTGTAGCCTTTGAAGCAAGGGCACTGGAACGCGAAACGCGCGGATTGACTTCAATGACGTTGTATTCATAACTGTTCGGATCAAGCGCCAACTGGACGTTGCATCCGCCTTCGATTTTCAAGGCACGAATCAGTTTCAGCGCACAATCGCGCAACATTTGATATTCACGGTCGGTCAAAGTCTGTGTCGGTGCAAGGACAATCGAATCACCGGTATGAATCCCGACAGGATCGAAGTTTTCCATTGAGCAGACAACCATTGCGTTGTTTGCTGAATCGCGCATGACTTCATATTCGACCTCCTTGTAGCCTTTGATCGACTTTTCAATCAAACACTGCGTAGCCGGGGAAAGATCAAGCCCGTTTGCGCAGATTTCCTGCAGCTGCTGCTTGTTGTCGCACATGCCGCCACCTGTTCCGCCCATGGTAAATGCAGGTCGCACGATTACCGGATAACCGATCTCATCGGCAAATTCCAAAGCCTCTTCAACGGTATTGACAGTTTTTGAGGCCGGAATAGGCTCGTTTAAATCCTGCATCAGCTCTTTGAACTTTTCGCGGTCTTCGGCCTGATCGATTGCTTCAAGCTTCGTGCCTAAAAGCTCAATATGCAGTTCATCCAGGATACCGGTCCTGGCAAGCGCAATCGCCAGGTTGAGTCCGATCTGACCTCCGAGAGTCGGAAGCAGGGCATCCGGATATTCCTGACGCAGAATCCGTGAAACGGATTCCGTCGTCAAAGGCTCAATGTAGACTTTGTCCGCGATTTTCGTGTCCGTCATGATTGTCGCAGGATTGGAATTGACCAAAACGACTTCATAGCCTTCTTCACGCAATGCCATGCAAGCCTGCGTTCCGGAATAATCGAATTCGGCAGCTTGTCCGATGATGATCGGACCTGATCCAATCACCATGATTTTATGAATATCTGTTCTCTTAGGCATTGCTCTTTCCTTCCTTTCTGAGGTCAATCATATGCATGAAATCGTCAAATAAATCGTCTGCATCATGCGGACCAGGGGCCGCATCCGGGTGGAACTGCACGGTAAATGCAGGATAGCGCTTGTGACGCAAGCCTTCGACCGTATTGTCGTTGATCTCACGATGCGTAATGATGAGTTCGTTCGTATCGACTGATTCGGGCTTGACTGCATAGCCGTGGTTTTGTGAAGTGAAATTGATGCGGCCGGTCGCAATTTCTCTTACCGGATGGTTGAATCCGCGATGACCGAACTTCATCTTGTAAGTATCGGCTCCATTTGCCAGGGCAAAAATCTGATGTCCAAGGCAAATCCCAAAAAGCGGCAGGTGCTTTTCGATTTCCCTGACCATTTCAATTGCAAATGGCACGCTCTTCGGATCTCCAGGCCCGTTTGACAACATTACGCCATCCGGTTTGAGGGCCAGAATCTGCTCTGCCGTCGTATTGTAAGGTACGACGATCGTGTTGCAGTCGCGCTTTGCAAGTTCACGCAGGATACTGTGCTTTGCGCCGAAATCCACCAGAACGATGTTGCGCTTGCTGCCAGGGTTCGGGTAAGGCCGCTTGGTTGAAACCTGTGCCACGACCTGATCGCTGATTACGGTAGCGTGAAGCTGATCAAATGCATGCTTCAAATCATCAACGGGATCGATCAAACTGCCCTTCATTGTTCCGTGAACGCGCAGTTTCTTTGTTAATGCGCGCGTATCGATTCCCTTGATTCCAGGAATGTTCATTTGCTTCAGGAAATTATCGAACGTATCCTGCTTGCGCCAGCTGTCTGAAACGCGTGCGACTTCGCGGCAAACGACGCCGCGGCAATTAGGCTGAAGCGATTCATAATCATCAAGATTGACGCCGTAGTTCCCGATCAATGGATTAGTGAAAACCAGAATCTGATTTGCAAATGACTGATCCGTCACGGCTTCCTGATAACCGGTCATCCCGGTCGTAAACACGACTTCGCCCGTCGTCTGGCAATCTGCTCCAAAGGCCTCGCCTTTATAGACCGTGCCGTCTTCTAAGACCAAATAACGTTTCATCAGTTAATTCCCCCTCTTGTAAGCAATCCTGCCGTCAACCAAAGTCATTGCGGTCGAGGCATGAACGGTTTCTCCCGTAAATGGAGTATTGATTCCCTTGGATAAATATTCTGATTCCTTAATCGTCGTTTCGTGATTAAGATCGAACAAGGCCAGGTCCGCCGGCTTGCCCGGTAAAATTTCCCCCGCTTTTTCAAGCTTGAAAATCTTAGCCGGGTTGATGCTCATCCAGTTAAGCAGCTGTTCCAGTGTAAACACGCCGGTTCTGACATAACGAGTATACAGCATGCTGAATGCCGTCTCGCTCCCTGTAATGCCAAACGAAGCGTTGCGCATGTCGCCAGTTTTTTCATCAACGCTGTGCGGCGCATGATCCGTGGCAATAACATCGATTGTTCCGTCCAAAAGTCCGTCAATCAAAGCCTGCTGATCGTTTTTTGTTCTAAGCGGCGGGTTCATCTTATAGTAGCCGTCATTTCCGGGGATGTCCTCTTCATTTAAAAGCAGGTGGTGCGGTGCCACTTCGCAAGTCACGTTGA
>NZ_DAIUCE010000080.1:0-8231 GCF_036846325.1 Ligilactobacillus sp.
GTTTGTAAAATAAACTAACTTGCGCACTGAATTATAAACCGCTTACTTTTAAAAGTCAATACATTTTTGCTACATGTACTGCCAAATCCAGTGCTGCGTATCGTCTGCCCGAGCAAGTGTACAGGTTCCGATTACGGCCAATCGGCATTCCCTGGATCTTGCCCGTAAATTCCCAGCCAGATAAAAAAACACGTATGGCTCTTACGAATCATACGTGCCTTGAATTCAAGACAGAACTTTCCCCCTGTCCCTTCAATTTGAGGCGCAGGTTTTACCCATTGCCTCACCTGCTTCTAGGTCTTGCATCCTGCTGCAGGACCAGATTACCTTTCCAGACTAGTCTTCAGTGGCAAAGACGACTTTTTCGTCAGTATCGACATACTCGGCCTTGACCGGATCGACGTAGAGCTGAATGCCTTTGTTTTCAAAAAGCTGCAGCTCGCTGATCTCCTGCATGGCCTGCCTGATTGTTGCTTCATCGAGTTCTTCTGCAACGTACTTCAGCTGAATGGTGCTCGTGTTGTGAGAACCGGAACGAAATGTCATTTTCAATGTCTTCATATCTTAATTCCCCCCTGCTTACTTGGCGATTTCATCAACAACCGTCACCGTCGTTGATGATACGGAATCTCCCGTCAACTTTTCGACAATTTGCGCAAACTGGCCGATCTTCGTCTCATCCGCATTTTCCACGACGTTGTTGAAGGAACGGTTGCGTGCCGTTTCACCTGCGTCCTTTGAAGCAACCTTGATGCTTGTCTTCTTCCATGTCTTAGCCATTTTTCATGACCCCCTTTTTTTATTTCGTAAGATCTTACACTTATAATAACGGAATTTACCGCCGGATTTGAACGCATCTGCTATAATTTTCCTGGAGGAATTATTTTGAAGAAACTACTAATACTGACAGCGGCTCTGATTCTTGCGGGATGCAGCAGACAGGAAAGTCAGCATCCTCAGAAGCGTGCCGTTTCACATCAGCCTGATGTGGCTGAAACAAGACTCAGGAAAATGTCAGAGGATGACCGGATCAGACAGATGTTCGTGGTCCGGCCGCAAAACGAGGATGCGGCAAAAACCGGCGGCATCATCCTGTTCGCACAGGACATGTCGGACCCGAAGAAACTGGTCTCTTCCCTGCAAAATGCAGCGCCCACTCCGCTGCTCGTCGGTGTGGACCAGGAAGGCGGCACTGTCTCCCGTCTGAGCGCAAACCCATCCCTCACAAACAACAGACAGTTTCCGTCACCACAGGAGTCCTTTGCAAAAGGCGGTATCAGGGGCGTGGTGAATGAAGCCGGCCAGACAGCTCAGATACTTCATTCGCTTGGCTTCAACTGGAACCTGGCTCCCGTTGCAGATGTCAGCCAGAACAGGGAAAGCTTCATCTACGACCGGACGCTCGGACAGGATACAAAAACCACCGCCGGATACATCAGGCAGGTCGTTCCCGCCATACAGCAGCAAGGTGTCGCCGCATGCCTGAAGCACTTCCCGGGATACGGTGCCGCAGGAGATACCCACACTGGATTTGCCGAAGAGGATGCCGCCTGTCTGGAACCGTTCGAAGCAGGCATCAAAAGCGGGGCCGACACGATTCTCGTTGCCCATGTCGTCGTCAGAAGCGTTGATTCCGACCTGCCGGCTTCGCTTTCACCGAAGATTCATGCCCTGTTGAGAAGAAAACTCGGCTTCAAGGGCGTGATCGTCACGGATGACCTTGCAATGGGCGCCATCAGACAGTTTGCACAGGAAAGAAACGCCGACCCCGAGGTGCTTGCGGTCGAAGCCGGAAACGACATGATCATGAGTGAAAACGTCGATTCCGGCACCGCCGCCATCAAGCAGGCCATAAGGGAAAAACAGATTTCGAAAAGGCAGATCGACCAGTCAGTGCTGCGCATCCTGAAGCTGAAGGAAAAATTAGGATTGTTGAAATGACAAAAGCCGGGGCAAAAGTGTCCCGGCTTTTTGCATCACATGAATCAGACCCAGTTTCCGTTTCTGAATACGGGCACGACTGTTCCGTCCTCCTTGATGCCGTCAATGTTCATCTCGGAAGATCCGACCATGAAGTCAACGTGCGTCCTGCTGACGTTTACGCCATGTGCCATGAGTTCGTCATTTGTCATTTCCCGTCCGCCCTGAATGTTGAACGGATATGCTGCCCCGAGTGCAAGGTGGTCACTTGCATTTTCATCATAAAGCGTATTGTAGAAAATGATTCCGGATTGTGAAATCGGCGATTCATCGGGCACGAGTGACACTTCCCCCAGGGAATCCGCCCCTTCATTCTTCAAAAGCTCGTCCAGGACTTCCTGTCCCTTCTCAGCCGTTGCCCTGACAACTTTTCCGTCCTTGAACTCGAATCTCATCCCGTCCAGGATGTTTCCCGCATAGCTCAATGGCTTCGTTGCCGTGACGTACCCGTTGATTCTGCGGTTGTCCGGTGCCGTGAAGACTTCTTCAGTCGGCATGTTGGCCATGAACTTCACGCCAAGACTGTTTTCCTTGCTTCCACCAGCCCAGAAGTGGTTCTTCGGCAAACCGACTGTCAAATCCGTCACGGGTGACTTGTAGTGAAGTTCAGTGAACTGCTCCTCGTTAAGCCACGCTGCCTTTTCATGAAGCTTTTCTGCATGCCGCTTCCATTCTCCGACGGGATCTTCCGTCACGCGGGCCGTATCGAAGATCTTCTCCCACAGCCTTTCAGTCGCTTCTTCTTCGTCAAGTTCGGGAAAAACCTGCCTTGCCCAGGCCGGACTTGCAGCACCGACCACCGTCCAGGCCAGCTTGTGATTGATCGTTGCGTCCATCACCGGCTCAAGCGCATCGTTGCAGGTCTTGTTCCATAAAGCCACGCGCCTGGCATCGACGCCTGAAAGCGCGTTGGGATCACTTGAGATGACCGAGATCCTGGCCGCCTTCTTGTCTGCGATCCACTGTCCTTCTGCTTTTTCCCATTCCGGCATGTCGTTTAGAAATTCGTCTGAGGCATTTTCGATAAATTTTCTGTTGATAAAATCGTCGCGCCACTTGACAAATACACGGCCGGCACCCAGTTCATAGGCCTTGGCCACAATCAGGCGCGCCAGCTTTGCCTGATCGACGCTGATATAGAGTACGACCGGCTGCCCTTCTTGCACGTTGACTCCTGTTTTGACAATCAGTTCTGCATATTTTTCAAGTCTTTCATCAAAATTCATTTAACTCTCCCCTTTTCATGTTGATACGTCCATTATATCAAATGGAAATTCAAAAAAACTGCGAACCACTGTTTTTTTGCTTTAATCATTGCATCAACGCCAGACATTCTTGTACAAAGATATTGCTTTTTTATCTGCCACGCCCCGCATATTTGGCAAAAAATAGTGAAATCCCGCCTAAACGGGACTTCACTATCATACGCTTTAATTCATCAAAGCACCGGTCCACCGGTTGAAATTGTACCAACGTCCATTGATATATTGTCTTCCATAAAGCATTTGACCATTGCCGTTATAATAGCAGGTCTTGCGCTGGTCTGCCACCCACTGGAAGCCGGTCTTCATCGCGCCAGTGTTCTTGTCGAACAGGTACCACTTGCCGCCTATGTGCTGCTGACCGTATTGCATCTGACCTTTGCCGTTGTAATAGCAGGTCTTGCGCTGATCTGCCACCCACTGGAAGCCGGTCTTCATCGCGCCAGTGTTCTTGTCGAACAGGTACCACTTGCCGCCTATGTGCTGCTGACCGTATTGCATCTGACCTTTGCCGTTGTAATAGCAGGTCTTGCGCTGATCTGCCACCCACTGGAAGCCGGTCTTCATCGCGCCCGTAACTCCGTCAAACAGGTACCACTTGCCGCCTATGTGCTGCTGACCGTACTGCATCTGACCGTTTGAAGCATAGTAGCAGGTCTTCTTCTGATCTGCCACCCACTGCAGCCCGGTCTTCATCGCACCGTCAGATCCGAACAGGTACCACTTGCCGCCTATGCACTGCTGACCCGTAACGGCCTTGCCCTTTGAATAATAGAACTTCCTGCCGTTGACAGTCTTCCAGCCATCGGAGGTCACTGGCTTGACGATTACGTTCGGCTTGCTTTGCGATTTAAGTTCGCCGGTATTCTTGTCAAAGAGACACTTTGAACCGTCAATCGTCTGTTCGCCGAAAACCTTGTGACCGTTCCTGTCATAATAGTATTTCTTTCCGTTAAGCGTCAGCCATCCGAGATGCATCGAACCGGTCACCGGATCGAAATAGTAATAATAACTGCCGATTTTCTGCGAACCGTATTGCATCTGACCGTTTGAAGCGTAGTAGCAGGTCTTCTTCTGATCTGCCACCCACTGCAGACCGGTCTTCATCGCACCGGTGTTCTTGTCGAACAGGTACCACCTGCCACCGATGCATTGCTGGCCGTACTGCATCTGACCATTGCCGTTATAGTAGCAGGTCTTGCGCTGATCGGCCAGCCATTGGAAGCCCGTCTTCATCGCGCCCGTCACTCCGTCAAACAGATACCACTTGCCGCCGATTTTCTGCTGGCCGTACTGCATTTGCCCGTTTGATGCGTAGTAGCAGGTCTTCTTCTGATCTGCCACCCACTGCAGTCCGGTCTTCATTGAACCGTCCGGTCCGAACAGATACCATTTGCCGTTGATCTGCCTTTGACCGGTTACTGCCGTGCCGTTGACGTAATACTTGTTTCCGGACCAGCCGTTTGAAGCAGAAGTCGAAGGAGCATTCGTCAGCAGGCCGTTGAAGTCGGTCGAAAGATCGAGATTGCCGAACCACCAGTTCCACGGCAGTCTTGAAGTCGAGGAAAACTGCCATGCACCGTATCCCTGGCTGCGCCACTGATTTTCATAATATCCGCCCTTTGAAGGCGTGAACGGATACTGGGCCAGCCACGTTCTGGACTTGCCGACCGTTGAAACGACGGCATCCCGATACATGTAGCCGGCGTAGACGTAAACCGCATGATTGCGGTAGCCGGCATTGTTCAATGCACTCCAGAAGGAATTGAGTCCGTTCTTGACCTGACTGTTCAACGTTGCACTGTCTTCCATGTCCGCAAAGACCAGTGTATTTGCGCCGAGGCCAAGCTGCTTCATGCAGTTCACCATGTGGCTGCCCTCGTTCCATCCGCTGCCGGAATTGCTGAAGGTCGCATAGTGATAAACCGCAACTTTCAGTCCTGCCTGAACGGCATTTTTGATCTGGCTTGAAGCTGCGGGATTAAGATAGCCTGTGCCTTGCGAAACCTTGACAATCACCGTCCTGATTCCCTTTGATTTAAGCTGCCTGTAGTCATTGAGCGTCAAGCCGCTCTGGTATGATGCGACATCAACCGCGTCCCCGCGCGTATAGCGCCCGTCCCCGATTCCGAAGACGTCGCACACGTCACCGCTTCGCATCATGTTCTGAAACGGTGCCTTGACCTCCGTATATTCATTTGCAAAATCCGTTACTTTCCCCTGACTGTCGATTTCGACGTCTTGGCCGCTAGGAACCGCATTAGGCTGTACCGTCTCTGCATTTGCCGGAATCGTCATCAAACAGCCGGCAGAAAGAAACATTATGAGGCTAACAGCAAGTTTCGTATGCCGATTGGTGCTTTGTACTCTTTTTTTCGTCAATAAATAAATCCTCCCTTTTCAAAGACTGTCTCAATTTTAGGGGGCAAAGACAGCCTTTGTTAACCTGTAATCAACTGTAATACGCTATAATACGCCTTATTTTAATATATCGTTGTGAACATTGCTTGAAAGTTATTGCAAAATACATCAAACTGTGCTTGAACAAAACTTGCAAAATAACTTTTGCCTCTATATACTATAATTCGTGAGTGATCACGCGGTGGTTCGCAAACATCCCACCGTAATAAAAAACTAGAAACGAGGTTATCGTTATGTCAAATACTCAGGGAAAGGTCGCAGATCTCGCCAAGGCGGGCGTGGTTGCAGGCCTTTATGTTGCCATTACCCTATTGCTTGCGCCGTTCAGCTTCGGTGCCGTCCAACTGCGCCTGTCGGAACTGTTCAACAACTTGTCCGTGTTCAACAGGCGCTACATCTGGGCCGTGACGCTCGGCTGCGCAATCGCCAACCTGACGTCTCCGCTCGGAGTGGTCGACGTCATCTTCGGTTCGCTCGGAACACTCGTGATGACGAGTCTCAGCCATTACCTGACCCGAAACGTCGAATCCGTTCCGAAGAAGCTTGCAATCTGCGTAATCATCTGTGCCCTCATGTCATGGAGCGTTGCCCTGGAACTTTATTTCGTAAGCAGGGCACCGTTCTGGCTGACCTATCTGACGGTCGGAACCGGCGAACTCATCTCCATGGTAATCGGGGCCATCATCGTCTACGGAATCAGCAAAGTCATTGACTTGAGCGAATGATTCCGAAGAAAGGAACAAACATGACTTTTGAAGAAATTCTGCCGCAGCTCAAGGCAGGCAAAAAAGCCGTCCGCACAAAAGGATGGGGCGGCTGCGAAGAATATGTCTTCGTCGTTTCCGGCGACACGCTGAACGGCGAGGAAATCAATCCTTATCTTATGATCAGAACCAGTGAAGAGCCGGCACTTTCACAATTCATGCCGACTTCATGCGACGTCCTGGCAGATGACTGGGAGATCGTTGAATGATGAAGAATCATCCGGAATTCAAGGACGCTTCAGTCATCGTCACTGGCGTTGCTTCCGGAATCGGGCGCGCTCAGGCGGAAAAATTCCTGCTCGAGGGCGCCTTTGTCTTCGGAGGCGACATCAACGGCAGCGAAGCAGTCAGAGACCTCGAACGGCGGTTCCCGCAGACGTTTCGCTTCAAGCTCTGCGACGTCACCGAACTTGAACAGGTCAGGCAGTTTGCTGATGCGGCCCTGCATTTTCAAGGAGGATGCGACATCCTGCTGAACACGGCCGGAATCCTTGATGCATACAAGCCCACCCTGGAAACCACCGAAGAGCTGTGGGACAGAATCATGAACACAAACCTGAAAAGCATCTTCCGCCTGACAAATGCAGTGCTGCCGTCCATGCTGAAACAGAAACACGGTGTCATCATCAACATGGCTTCAATCGCAGGCATGGTAGCCGGCGGCGGCGGTGCGGCATACACGGCGGCCAAGCATGCCATCATCGGCTACACCAAACAGCTTGACTACGATTATGCCAAACGCGGAATCCGCGCCTGCAGCATCGCACCTGGTGCCATCAACACGCCGATGAATGCCGCGGATTTTGCAGGAGACGCACACATGGCCAGGCAAGTCGCAGAGGAAACGCCGGCGGGTCGCTGGGCCAGGCCTGAAGAAGTGGCAGAACTGACGCTGTTTCTGGCGAGCCCGCGCGCCGACTACATCCACGGCGCAAACGTGCCGATTGACGGCGGCTGGGTGGAAAAATAGATAATTTTGAGAAGTCGCAGCGTGGGAGCTGCGGCTTTTTTGTGCATATTTCGGGAGAGAGTGTCAGGGCGGAAAGTGTTGGAGCTGCGGGGAGGCATTTGGGGCGGTGCAGTCTGGTTGGGATGGTTGGAGCTGCGGACACTTAATTTGGCCGCCATGATAGACTATTTTTGGTCTACTTTTGGGGATGCGCGGACCATTTTTGGGAGGCGATAGACAAATTTCAGGCATTTTGCTCGGTTTTTGTCTACTTTTGCCTCCGCGAGCACCGGGATGCGCAATGGCAGCCAATTTCTGCTTATTTTTACGGACAAACAGCTCCAAAACAGCACTTTGTCCGTAATCCCGTCTTGACGTACTGATTGAGCGTGTGCTGCATTTGACAAAATCACTGCCGTTTACGGACACATCGATGAAAATGGGTCGTCTGTCCGTAAATGGCTCGCTCGAAAAATGCCGATTACGGACAAAATGGTCAAAAATAGCCGTTTGTCCGTAAAAATTCAGACGTTTCGGGCCCGGTTTTACGGACAAATGCTCCAAAAAGCCGGTTTTGTCCGTAAATTCCCATCATAATGGCCAAAAATTTACGGACAAATCATTGGAAAATGCCGGTTTGTCCGTAAAATGCGTTTTGCTTACGGACAAACAGCTCCAAAATAGCACTTTGTCCGTAATCCCGTCTCGACGTACTAATTGAGCGTGTGCTGCATTTAAAAAGGATATTATGCATTAAAAATCAAAAAAATGCCGAACAAAAAACAGTCGCAACTCGACCATGTACTATGTCCTGTCAAGTATACAGTTCAAATATAAAATTTTAACTAACAAGAT
>NZ_DAIUCE010000081.1:0-299 GCF_036846325.1 Ligilactobacillus sp.
GGCCCAGCCGGTCCCTGTATACCCTGTGGTCCCCTCGGACCAGTAGCTCCTGTAGCTCCCGTATCGCCTCTGACACCTTGAGGACCTTGTGCTCCGGTATCTCCCTTAGGCCCTTTGATGTTGCCGATTAACGTCTTTGTCATTTACTCACCTCATTCATTTGTAACATAGTACAGATTACCGTCCGAATCGAGCGAGAATTCAGGAGCATCACTTCCGCTCGAAACTGCCCACAAATCTCCGTTGGCATCAACGGTCAGCGTAAAGAACCCGTTTGCCGGCACAGTGACACCGGAATC
>NZ_DAIUCE010000081.1:309-8216 GCF_036846325.1 Ligilactobacillus sp.
TCTCCTCGTTCCCCCTTGGGACCTTGGAGCCCTTGTATACCTTGAGGCCCACGTGCACCGGCAGTCCCTGTTGCTCCTGTGTCGCCCTTAACGCCTTGTGGTCCTTGTGCACCGGTATCTCCCTTATCTCCTTTAGGACCAGTAGCACCTTCGAGTCCCTGCACGCCCTGAATACCCTGCGGTCCGGTGGCTCCTGGCAATCCCTGAGGGCCTTGTGCGCCGGTACCACCAGTCAGACCAATCGGCCCTGTTGCGCCAGTATCGCCTTTATCACCTTTATCGCCTTTGATACCTTGAGGACCTGTCGCACCGGTCAAGCCCATCGGCCCCGTTGCGCCAGTAGCGCCCTTGTCTCCCTTATCGCCCTTGTCTCCCTTAAGAGAATGAAGCCAATCGGTCGCCGTGCCCTTAAAACCCTGGATAACAGCGATGTCATACGCACTTAGCCCGTTAGTTCCGTCTTTTCCGTCCTTACCGTTGACCGCTCCGGGAATCACATACTTCTTGAGGTAATCGTGCAGATCAAGCACGGCATCGGCGTGCGTCTGCGGGAAGAACTGCTGCTCATCTCCATTCTCCTCAAGTTCCATCATCTTCTTGATTTTCGCCATGCTTACACATCCTTTATCTTGTCAATTCTCATGCGCGTTGATGACGTAACCGTCAAATCACCATCCGAGCCGTCCCCACCTGTTATCTGTACAAGCGAAGACAGGCGCAGATTCTCACTGTCCTTTGCGATGTCCTTGATACACAGTATATGAAGAGCAGGATCAACCTGCCCCATTTGATAGAAAGTGTTCAAGTTCAGCTGCATTGCGTCAAGACGCATCTTAAGCGTCTGATACACGGCACCGGCAACGTCGATTCGCGCATTTATGACTTCAGCATTGTCAGTCTTGGCGTTCAGGATACTTTCAAACTCCTGCGACAATTTGTTGGCCAGGTTGCGCAGCGCCTGTTCCTCATTATTTGCATGATTCTTATAATCCTGTACAGTCTGCCGGTCATCATACACATCAGCCGACGTCTGCTCGGCCAGACGAGCCAGTGATTCACGTACGTCAACCCCATACATCTTCTGTCTGATCCATCTGGCCAACAGCTTGCTGGCATCAGATACCTTATTTTGGTCAACAGGGCTGTCAGTCGGCATGATATGCGTCGGGTCCCTGTAATCTACTGTCATCTAATCACTCCTTCTAGACAAAAATTTGATTGTAGCTATAGCTGCAGTCCAGACTCGCTCCATTGTATTTGTCAGTATACTGCCATGCATCAGCAATTGCCGGCTTGGACGATGCGCCCCAGCTGGCAACCCACTTGTATTTGGCATGACTGTCGAATCTACTGCTGAACCATGACGCACTCGAATAGTCGCATGTATTCGTATAGCCGGCATCGGTCAGCACCTTGTTAAATGCATCCACCTCCGCAGTCAGCGTTGCCTTGTCCTTCGTAAGAGAACTGTCCTCAACATCGCACGATACAACAGCAGTTGTCGGTATACCCTTGGCCTTGAGTTTGCCCAGGAACCATTGTGCTTCCGCCTGTGCATCGGCGACGGACACTGCCAATAGATAGTGATATGCACCGATAAACTTCATTTTAGCCGTAATTCCACGGCTCTTTTGCTCGTCGAATAGCGGATTGAGATATGCACTGCCTGCAGCAGACCCTTCAGTCAGCTTGATCATCAGACCTTTGACGCCTGATTGATACAAGCTGTCATACCATGACTGAGTCTGACTGCCGTTGTTTGATGACAGGTCAATGAATTTACCGCCGGCGGTCCACGTTCCGGCGTTACCGCCGTTGCTCTCAAGTTGCTTTATCCTCTCGGACAGCTTGGTATAGCTGTCTGAAAGCTTACTGTAACTGTCGGAAAGCTGCTGATTTTGTTTGGTTAAGTCCTCGATTTCCTTGTTTGCTTTTGTCTGACGTGACATCAGACGGTTGATCAGTGCCTTCTGCGCGTCGGTTTCCGACCGGTGCTGTTCACGATATGCCGTCAGGTCTATCGGATTGTCGCTGAGCGTGATGGTGGAGTTGGAGATGTTGAGCAGATCCAGTGACATGGCCACGATGCGTTCCGTCGCATACAGGCCCTCCAGCTGATTGACAATGCGTACGTAGGTCCCGCATTCGATCATTCCAATGCTGTCTTCGAGGAACGACAGGTCGATGTACCCTGCCTGCAACTGATATTTGATGGCCGTCTGCGCATCAAGAAAAGCCCTGCCCTTTGTGAGCAGAGCCTGTGGTGTCGTGACGTCTTCCCATGTTTCGGTCTTGACGTGTATGCCAAACTGATTTATCAGAGCCTCATCGCGCAGATAGTCACTGCCGTTGTTGACGCTTGCGATTGTCAAATGCGGACTGGATACATCGGTGCTGCCGTCGTTGTTCTGACGTTCCTGAGTTGCGCCCAGCGGCTTGAGCACCGTTACAATTTCTGTCGGGTCAACATTCCGTGAGCTTGACACCATATTATGCGAAAGCTCGATTCTCTGCGGACATTCCGATGATATCTCAGGTTCATAGTCCAGGAACAGTTTCCCGCCTTCATTTCGGATTCTCATCTCACCGCCCAGACGGCTGACAAGCTTGTCCTGTATGTTGGACCAGGTATCCTGCGTGTCATCAGTAAACCGATATACGTTATCAGTTGAATTCGTTACTGTGACAGTGCCAAGCGTTATCTGCTTGTAAGACTCGACCTGCTTATTGTGCTCCGTGATAAGCGCCTGAAGAAAATCCTTAGGCGTGGTGTTATGGAACTCCCTCCACGGTTGTACGCTGTCATGCAGAAAGCCCTCCAGTCCTTCACATACCGCCTCCTTCTGCACTGCTCCCGACGAATCCATACTGTCGGAATACGTAAGAACCCGCCCTTCAAAGAGCGTCAGCCCCTTATCCGGACGAGTTATCCTGACAAAGCACGTATAGGGTTCAATTTCCGTATACATCGCATGCGTCGGATCTAGATCGAACGTAAATGAATCATATGTCGTCGTGCTTTTTGATAGCACCGCAGAAACAAGCCTGTAGTTTGAGAAGATGTCCGAGTTGAGCACCTTCTCTTCGCCATTCCAACCGCTTCTGATCGTAATGCGAAATCCCTTTGTCATGGCCATTCCTCCGTCCAGTTGAACTTGACGTGACCGGTGCCTTCCAGATTGACCGTGTTCTCGCCCGGCATCAGCTCCAGGTAAGGATTGACATTATCCCCAGCTTTTAGCGCGAAGACGTGGTCATTGACTGACGCAGACATGGCCGTGGAACAGGTCACAGTCAACCGAACCCGGTTATGACCTGTATTTATCAACAGAACGCTCTCATGCCCTTTGACGTCAACCTCGATATTGGAGGCGGCGTCAAGATTGAAGTAGAACGTGTCCCATACATCGTCATAGCAACGCTTGAGCCGATAAGCATAACACTGGAATACGACCGTCACCTTGCAAAAATTCCAACCTTCTTCAATTGTCGGAGCGGTCTGAACTTCGGCCATGAAAGCATAGCCCGGCATGGCATCATCCTTGAGCAGTGTCTTTCCAGTTGGCTTCATCAACCAGTTCATCAGCTCCGTTAGCTTCTGATTCATCAATGACAGGTTCGCCTGGCCGTATGGCAGACGGCAGGGGAACGTCACTGTCCGTTCATCGTACGTGTTGAGGCCGTATAAGTCGCTCAAGTCGATATATCCCGTACGGTACGGCAACTGCAGCTGAGACTTGCGCTTAGACGGCATTGTCACTGTCTTTTCTGCCAATACTACCAGCTCGAAATCGCTCGAGTGGTGGCCGGCAAATTCGAAACCATATGGCCTAGATTCTTGTGTCAATCGACATCCCCCTTCCTAACATCGTATCTCTTCTGTTCCTTTCAACTGATCCGTACTGTTCATAGCTGCGGGCAAAACTGGAGCCGTCTACTCTCAACTGTTTGTTGGCAATGGCGTCAAGCTTCTGACCGATATCTGCCAGTTGCCTGTTATCATTGCCCGAACTGAGGGTGCGCAGTACTTCAATCTGCTCTTCACTTGCGCCAAAGAGCTTAGTCAACATGGTCAGCATCGCGCCCAAAGTCTGTTCAAGTCTGTTGTTTGACTTCTCAGACTCAACATCGGCTTTGGATACTCCCTGATGGTTGTCGGTGCGTGCAAAGTAGTCCAATGATTTCTGCATGAGCTGATATGCTCTTGAACGTTTTGACAAATCCAGTGGAATGACCATCTCCGGAAGGTTTTGCTCAGCCATCTCATACACTCCGTGCGTGGAGACCAGGCCTCCGTTGGCATATCCGTGTCCCTTGCCGAGAGCCGACAGGCTTGCACCATAGCGCGTGCGGGCATAGTTCAGTCCGGCAAGCATGTTGTCATATCCATTCCAGATATCCTTGTGCCCGGCAAGAGCGTACGCATTGAACGTGCTGCGTTTCGTCTGCATGAGGCCGAGTGCCGGACCCGAGCCGTCTCCGTCAGGGTCTGCTCCGGGCTGTTTAGCATGCGGATTGCCGCCGGATTCAGTTTTGATTTGTCTGAGGACCTTATTTACCATGGCACTGCTTGTGGATAGCCCCAACTTAGCCAGTGCCTTCTTGACGTAAGGTTCCCATCTTTTTACACCAGACCCGCCCGGATTTGCACCACTGTCATCATAGCTTTTCAACAGCTTCTTGAACGCCTGTGTTACCGGATTTGTCAGTGACTTTTTCGCCATATCTCTTGTCTGATCCATCAATGTTGTATGAGTGAAGCTGAACGCCTGAACATTTGGCCAGTGACTGAATCCCTTGGCTATCCATTCAGCTGGTTTCTTCAAGACGTCAAGCACGCTGTCGGCAATGTCCAGTGCCTTGTCCTTAATGCTTCCGATAAAGCCGGACAGTGAGAACGTACCCGTGGCATAGCCCGGAAGAGTGCCGGAATAACTGCCGGTCATCACTCTTGCTGTGTCACGTGCATTCAGCACCTGTTCACCTTGATTGAGCGGTGCAACTTCAGCTCCGTGTCTGCCGACGATTCTGGCGGACTTGCTCCAGGGCGTGTAGACCAGTTCGGGCCCGGCTTCCCCGACCAGGGCAAGGCCAGTACGTGCAACCCCGCCGTTGGCATAGGAACCGATTCTTGCTGCCGGTCTGTATGAGCCGACATTCCCCCTGTACGACCCGCCGAATGCATGCACGACAGATGACCATGCATCAGACAGGAACTTCAAGGTGTTGTGAACAGCGGCACCCCAGGCATTATATGATTTGATGCCGTTGTTGCCTTCAGCCACAATATTCTGACTTACAGACTTGTTCTGCTTTTTGGCTTCATCTACAACTTGATTGTGTTTGGCCTTGGCGCTTCCGACAATTTTGTTCTTTGCCTCGTTGGCAACGCTGACAGTAGTGTCACGCTCCGATTTGGCATTGGCGATGTCCTTGTTCATCATATCCCTGGTGTAGCCCGGAATGTCCTTGTTCATTCTCCTGTACTGTTCTACTTTGCCCTTGTAGGTCTGCTGCGCCTTGTCAACCGTTTCCTTGCGCGTTTTCTCAGCATGCTCAATCAGCTTTTTAGTTTCGCTGGCCGATTTATTAATCAGATCCCGTGCTTCATTATCACTGATTTGCCCCTTGTCCTTGCGCAGTTTTTCCAGAATCTCCTTCTGCTGTTTGGAGCTTGTGCCCATTTCCTTTGCAATCGACTTTGACAGGGACTGCAGCTTGCTCAACCGCTCTTTATTGTACTTTTCAGTAATTTTTTTCTTTTCATTGGCCGTATTTCTGGCGATTTCAGCCTGTTCCTTCTTCTCAGACTTGGCAAGCTTCTCCCGTTTTGCCTTGAACTGCTCCTGTACCTTTCTTACGGCTTCCTCACCAGTGTAAGTTCTGCCCTTTATCTCAACATAGCCGGATTCCCTGACCCCTTTGATAGTTTCAGCTTCATCCTTTGCCAGTTTCTCGCGTTTCTTGTTATAGGTGTACGTAATCCTGTTTACGTTGCCCTGCCCGTTGGCAGTGGCCGTTTTCAGGTCTTCGTTATACTTGTTTGTTGCCTTTATGAGGCTGTCATATGTCTTCTTCTGACTGGACTGTCGCTTCTTGTCGGCGTCATTGATTCCCTTGATGTACTCTTCGTACTGTTTTTTGCTGATCTGGTGCTGCTTGTACATCTGCTCAACTGCACGTTTTTCAGCGTCCGCTCTCTTCTGTGACTGTTTTTCAGCAGTGCGGGCAATGGAGGTGTAGAAACCTTCAAGCGTAGCCTTGGCTTTGTTCAGACTCTTGTCATCAGTCTGCACCGACATCTTGATTACCGACAGGTCCGCCTTGTCCATTGACTTCCGGATATCATCAGATACGCTCTTCTGCGCTTTGGTAAGTGAGCTCTTTTCAATCTTGACCTTGCCCACCTTGACCATGGTCCCGTCATACATGACATAGCCGGTTTCAGCAATCTGTTTCTGCTGCTCCTTTGCAGCTTTCTTAACTGCATTGTTGAGTCCCTTGACGATTTTCTGCGCTATGGACGTGCTGCCAAGCATATTCCCTATGGAAGAGCCTAAAGCCGCCCCCATGGGTCCGCCAGCGGCAAAACCAACGCCTGCTCCGATAGCGGTGCCAGCAACATTTGCAGCAGCTTTTACTTTGGAAGATTCAGAACCCGTCTTGATGGCTTTAGCTACATCGTCAACAACGCTGTACAATGAGATTGCAACTCCAGCCAATCCCATGATTTTCGTTCCAAACCTGCACATAAAGCTGGACAGCTTGGAACTGTTCTCAGCAGCAGCAACACTCTTCGTTACACCCTTTTCCACCGCACCGGATGTTGCAACGCCTTCTTCGATTCCTTCGGCTATTTTCGCACTTTGAACTGGTTTTGACATCTTTTTCTCAGCACCTGATGCAGAACTTCCGACACCAGCATAGGAATTACTTGCGAGCGTCTTTGCCTCGGCAAGAGATTGATACTCAAGAGTGAGCGCCTTTACTTCTGCCTGCTCTTCTGCAACCTTAGACCCGAATCCGCCAAAGACGGTGGCCAGTTCCTTTAATTTCAAAGTGAAATTAATAACTTTATCAACTACCAATAATCCTGCAATTGCAGCTCCAGCTTTCAGTACAGCTCTTCTGTTTTCTATCAATACCGTTGTAAACTTTAGAAATAACTTGGAAACAAAGCCCACGCCTTCGGCCATGATTTTGATATCTTTCTGGAAATCCTTCTGACCGAATAAATCTCCTAATTTCCTTGTTGCCTCAGTCATGTACGGAAGCAATTCAGCACCGAATTTGATTTCGAGGTCTTCCCATGCCTTCTTGAATTTTTGATTGTTAGCCTGAGCAGTTTCCGAGTTCTTTTCCGACAGTGTCTGTACGTACTTGCCCTTGTCAGCTGCTTCCTGTGTCTTCTGAGTAAGTTCACCCAACCTTTGAGAGTTCTCAGCAAGAATCATGCCCGCCTGTTGTCCTGTTGTTCCGAACAGACTGTTGAAAACGGCGTTCTTTTGAGTCTTGTCCATTGACTCGGTGTGCTTCTGCAACACTCCCATTATGTCCGTCATGGATTTGAGATTCCCGTTAGCGTCAACCATCTCTTCCTTCTTGATTCCAAGATTGTCAAGCACTGAGTTCTTCTTGCCGATTGCCTTAACGGCAGACACCAGTGAATTGATAACTTTGCGCAGACCTGTACCCATTTGTTACCGCAGGGGCTCTTTATCCCCTGCTTCTGCATGTTTCCATGCAGTTCAGACTATATCTTCATCCCTTACGGGAGCTTTGCCTTCGTGGAAATTTCCGCATGAAAAAAGCGAGCCTTCAGAGACTCGCTTTATTTTTAGCTTACTTTTTCTAGTCGTTACACCTTCCCGCCGTTTCTGACGGGCTTGGCTCGGGATCAACATGTC
>NZ_DAIUCE010000082.1:0-7935 GCF_036846325.1 Ligilactobacillus sp.
CGACTTCAGAGGCCATGGTTGAGCTTACCTGGTCGATGTCGTTTGTCGAAGTGATTGTGTAATCCTTGACCTTGATGCCTTCCTTTTCGGCCAGTTTCCTGAATTCCCTGAACTCGGCAGTCGACGAGTCGTCGCTTGAAGTATGCAGGCCGCCGATGACCTTGACGTCCGGCATGATCGTCTTGATGAGCCTGACCTGTTGTCTGACGGGTTCCTTGTGGATGACGCCCGTAATGTTTGCACCGGGATGCTTGATGTTCCTGACGAGTCCGGCACCGATCGGGTCGCTGATGGCACCCATGACGACAGGCGTTTTGCCGTTGGCGACGTTGGCAAGCGATTGAGCTGCCGGAGTTGCGATGCCGATCATGACGGCTGAATTTTCATTTTTGAAGCGGTCGCTCATCGTCTTCAGGCTGCTTTGGTCGCCTTCGGCATTCTGATAGTCGAGCTTGATTGTCTTGCCGGGCACGTAGCCGTTTTCCTTCAAGGCGTCAACGATGCCGTGATGAATCGAATCAAGGGCGGGGTGCGTCATCAGCTGAAGGATGGCAACGGTCGGTTTTTCCTGTCTGGTCTCCTGCCTGCTTTCGTAGAAAAAGGCATAGACCAGGAAAATAACGAGTGCTGAAATTGCTGCGATAAGTCTTTTCATATTCTTTTTCCTTTCCTGATAAAATCCAGTTCGTCAGATCGTCCTGCAGAAAAAACAAAACCCTGCATTTTCAATGCAGGGATAAAAAAATGCCTGCATGAATGTGTAAATCCATGCAGGCTATGCTGAAGAAACCGGCACAGATACGATCTGACGAGGTCGTATCTGCACAGACAGAAGCAACCTCAATTACCGGCTTTGCCAACGAGTATTCAAGTTGATAACTGATTCTGTCATAACTGTTCTTCCTTTCCGTTGATGTTGGCTTAATTATAGTTTGGTTAAATTACAATGTCAAGCATTAATTCAAATTTATCCTGCTTAAGGGAAAACTTGCAGCTTGATATGAATGTGTGTTTGTTATATTATGGTACTTGTAATATTTCTGTAACAATTAAGGAGTTATATATATATGGATAAGAGCACAAGGAAACTCCAGATCGGATTGTGGTCGGTTGTCGCAGCGCTCGTGGCCGGACTTGGATGCATGTGGTACCATCAGGCGCATCATTTCAATGAAAACGTGACAATCAACGGCATCAGCGTGGGAAAAATGACGGCAGGAGAAGCTGCCGATCACTTGAAAAAGGTTACGCTTGACAACACGGTCTACGTTGGAAAAAATGTGGTATATCGCGGTGAAAAGACTTCCGCAGGCTTTTCTTCAAAGGACGATGGCAAGATCAAGGCGATTTTGAAGAAGCAGTTTACGTTCATTCCTTCTCCGGTTCAAAAGAATTACGAGGTTGCCCCAAGCAATGTCAGCGATTATCGAAAGAAGGATCTGCGAAGGAAAGTCAAGGATGCCCTGACCAGGGAAAACCTGAAGAGAAAAGCTGCAGTTGACGCATATGCGGTCATGAAGGATGGCAAGGTTTCAGTTGTTCCTGCAGAAAAGGGAACACAATATGACGTGGCGAAAATCATGAAGGAGTATGACATGCATCTTGCTGATTCGACCCTGCATTTAAAGGAAAAGATTCTGCAGCCGCTGGCGGCATCAAGCAAGACTGTTAAAGCAGAAAGGCAAAAGCTCGATTCGCTTGCCAAAAAGGAAACGACCTACAACGTCCAGGGCAGGACATACGAAATGAAGGCTTCCGAGCTGTTGAATTCCGCACGCGTCATCAATGGAAGATACAGTTATGACGACACGGGACTCAGAAAGAAGATTGATGAAATCAATGCGGCACAGTCAACGCTCAACAAGCCGCTGTCATTCAAGACGACAGGAGGAAGCACGGTCAGCGTTCCGGCCGGAACCTATGGCTGGGAAATCGGCAAGGACGATGCAGTTGACAGCATCGAGACTGCCTGGCAGAAAGGCACCAGGGAAATCAATGCTGAAAAGGACATCTACGGCAAGGGATACTATACTTACGGAACAGGCTATGCGACGACGCAAAACGGCGGCATTGGCGGAACCTATGCTGAGGTTTCGATTTCGGAACAGAAGGTCTGGCTGTACAGGAACGGTCAGCAGGTTTATTCGGCGGACTGCGTGACGGGCAAGCAAAGCACCGGCGAAGGGACTCCGCGCGGCGTCTGGTACATAATGTACAAGCAAAGCCCGTCGGTTCTCAGGGGCAGCGAATCCGGAAACAGCAATTATGAGGTCAAAGTCAAGTACTGGGCACAGTTCACCAACAGCGGCTGCGGTTTCCACGATGCTTCGTGGCGCAGAAACTGGGATAAGCAGGCCTATGTCAATGACGGGTCAGGTGGTTGCGTGAATCTGAAGGCGGATCAGGCCGCACAGATTTACAATCTCCTGGAGGTCAAGGAACCGGTCATCGTGTACTAGAAGACTTATGATGAGTTGTCCGGACACCGGGTGCAGATGTCGTGCCGGCGTCAGAAGTGATCTCATGGAAGAAGACGGGAAAAATATGTCTCGAACAAAAGCCTCGGATGATTTGCAGTTAACTGTAAATCATCCGAGGCTTTGTTTGTATATGTGCTTTGACCGCAACCAAGGGCTGGAATTTACGGGCTCATGAGCGCTCGGCTCCACACCTTGCCTGGGCAGGCGATTCTCAGCACTGCATTTAAAAAAATAAGGTTTTCATTAGGTAAAGGGCATCTGTTGGTGCAGGATATTATTTGAAACAAATGTAAAAGAACAAGCAATCATTTTGACGAACTTTTTATGAAAATGAAGATGATTTATCTTCTTTTTGAAATTTGGAAAGTTCATGGGAATATTTTATGTGAATTTGAAGTATAAATATGCTGTTTTTGAATTTAAATGGCTTTCATTTGTTGCTGTTTTATGCTATGATGAAGTTAATTAATGGGGATGTTTTGGATTCGACAGGTGTAGGTCGGGCTCAAGTTGCGTCTGGTAGGTTGCGTCTACCCTAAAACGCTCAGTTAAATATAACTGCAAAAAATAACAACTATTCTTACGCTTTAGCTGCCTAAAAAACAGCAGGCGTAGATTCGCCCGGCATCGTCCATGTGCCGTCAGCGAGTCTTAAATTAAGTGGACTTACGCTCAAGGCTCCCATCTGAAGCTGAGAGAAGAGAATAATCAGGTTAGTCAATCGTGTGTGCCTGGTTGCACGGCGTTACCATTGATGAAACTTAAATAGTGTGACTATGGGCGTAGAAGCTTGAGTTGCGATATGCTTGGACGCGGGTTCAATTCCCGCCATCTCCATATGACGAACGTCGACGATGTGCAACTGATGTATGTTGTCGTCGTTTTTATTTTTCAACAATTTTTGTACAATAATAAATTTTTACACGTGGGGAGCGGTTTTATCTATGAAATTGCTAATGATAGAAGATAACAAGTCAGTGTCAGAAATGATGTCAATGTTTTTCCGAAAGGAGAAGTGGGACGTCGAATATGCCTATGACGGACTTGAGGCAATTGAAATTTTCAAAAAGGATCCGGCAAGCTGGGACATGATAACGCTTGATTTGAATCTGCCGGGAATGGACGGCCTTCAGGTCAATGCCGAATTGAGGAAGATTTCTCCGACCGTTCCGATTATTATTCTGACCGCTCGTGATTCTGAATCAGATCAGGTTCTGGGGCTTGAAATGGGGGCCGATGATTATATCGTCAAGCCGTTTTCACCGATTACGCTGATTGCAAGAATCAAGGCACTTCATCGCCGTGCCGAGATGGCACCGCTTGGAAAGAACGGTGTCGTGGCTGATGAAAACGATGACGGCTATGATGTTGTGACGTCTCATTTCAAACTCAATTCGAAGACGCGTGAAGCATATCTGTTCGACAAGCCGATTAAAGATTTGACACCAAAGGAATTCGATCTGCTCAAGACGCTTGCGCAAAAGCCGCGTCAGGTATTTTCAAGAGACCAGCTGCTTCAATTGGTCTGGGATTATGAATACTATGGGGATGAAAGAACAGTCGATGCTCATATCAAGAAGCTGAGACAGAAGATTGAAAAAGCTGGTCCGCAGGTTATTCAAACGGTATGGGGAGTCGGATATAAATTTGATGATTCCGGAGTAGCTGATAAATGAAGATGTTCTATCAGCAGTTCCTGGCATTCTTCTTAATGATTACCATTACGCTGCTTACTTTGGGCATGACCTTTTTGGGGCTTTCCCGTTCCATGTTCTATCAGAACACGTGGGACAGATTACAAGATTATGCTTATGCGGTCAAGACGCAGGCAATGGACATCAGGCAGGGCAAGGATTCGAAAGTCGTCGTCGACAAGAAGAAACTTGTGATTACGGAACAGATGCTTTCCGGACGTCACATTAAAATCAGGATCTATACGGAACCTGACAAGCTCATTTTTCCTGATTCCAGGAAAGCGACGAGCAAGATCAGTTCTCAATGTTGGGCCAAACTGAAAAGAGGCCAGTCCGTTCGAGCCAAGACAAGTGATTCGCAAGGGTTTTTAAAGGGGTCGAACCGTCAGCTGACAAATATCTATGAACCGTATCTTGACATCAAGGGCAATCTGATGGCGGTAGTTTCTGTCGGAACTGTGATGAATGGTATTGAGGATAACCTGAAGGAAATCAAGCAGAATCTGTTGTATGCCTTCTTTACCGCAGTCGTGCTGGGAACAATCGTCAGTTTTGTCCTGACGCATTATTTTACGAATAGAATTACTAAGATTCAACGGGCCACAAGGCAGGTCGCCAACGGAGATTTTGATGTGCAGATTGATACATATCATCATGACGAGCTGGATGATCTGGCTGAAGACTTCAACTTGATGACCCAGTCGCTTAAGGAGTCCCAAGTTGAAATCGAGCGTCAGGAACAGCGAAGGCATGAACTGATGGCAAATGCTGCTCATGAAATGAGAACTCCTCTGACGACGATTAATGGACTTCTGGAAGGAATGGCATATGGTGCATTGACTGAAGAAGACCAGGAGCAGTGCATTAGCTTGATGAGAAAGGAAACGACACGCTTGATCAGGCTTGTGAATGAAAATCTTGATTATGAAAAGAGCCGCTCGGGCGAGCTTGTCCTGGCCAAGACCAACTTCGATGCGACGTCAGCCATTAATGACGTCGTCAGTCAGTTGCACAAAATGGCCGGAGATGTCGGCGACAGTTTCATCGTCAAGCTGCCTCCGCTGCTTAACGTGTATGCTGATAAGGACCGTTTCATTCAGATCATCACGAACATCGCAAAGAACGCCGTGCAGTTTACAAGAGACGGAACGATTACGATTTCCGGAGAGAAGCATGGCAACGATACGATGATCAGCATCGCCGATACCGGAATCGGGATGACCGACGAGGAAATCAGCAATATGTGGGAGCGATACTACAAGGCCGATCCGTCACGAAAGGTTGCCAAATATGGCGAATCGGGCATCGGCATGGCCATCGTTCACCAGCTTCTGCAGCTTCACCATGCCAAGGTATGCGTTGACAGCGCGCCGGGCAGGGGGACAACGTTTACCTTGATGTTTCCCGGCGAGGCAATTGCAAGCGATGGCAGCGATCAGCCGCAGGATGACGGAAGCGTCGTTGTCGACAGGTGCGATTGAGCTTAAGGGCAATGTTTTGTTTTCGGACCTGACAATGAGAGGGCAGGGAAATGAGTCTCTGCATATACAAAAAACCGAGGCTTGGAAAAAAGTCTCGGTTTTTTTGACTGTTGAAATGCCGGTCAAAGTACAATCTATCATAGGGGCGAGAGGACTCCCGAACTCTGTTCGGGTGGTGAATCGCCCCATTCAAAGACCGCGAGGTCTTTTTATTTTTGACTTTTCCCTTACATATGGTACAATTATATTGTGAATAAAAATTGTTATTATAATATTTAGGAGAAAGCTAATGGTGGTATATAAATTTAAAGATGAAGTCAGTGAGCCAATAAAAGGAAGGTCTTATGTATATGATTTACACTACCATTTAGTCTGGGTTACTAAATATCGAAATAAAGCTTTAACTCCCCAAATTCAAGAAGCTTTGAAAGATAAGTTATTAGAAATTGCTAAAGAAAACGAAGTAACAGTTGAAGCAATGGAGATTATGCCTAACCATGTTCATATCTTAGTTTCAGCTAAACCTAAATTAAGTATAACTGTAATGATAAAGAAGTTTAAAGGAATTACAGGTAAATGGTTATTTAAGGAATTTCCAGAGTTGAAGAATCAGTTTTGGCATGGACATATTTGGTCACCATCTTATTACGTTGGAAGTGTTGGACAAACAACCGAAGATGTGATTAAAAAGTATATTAAATCTCAAAAGGAGCGACCGTTTAAATGATACCTGAAAAAGAATTAACCAAGACCGTACGGTCAACTCGAACATACAGATTTAAAGTTACGACTAAAAACATTGAAAAAGAATTTTTACATGCCCAACAAGTTAAGAAGACATACTTTAATTACGGATTAAAATACTTGTACCAACATTACGGGGTAAAGAAACTCGACAAAGCTTTCCCGTCAGGTAAATCTCGGAAGTACCTAATTAATCGTATGATTGAATTTTCTCGTAAGAAAGCAGAAGAAAAGGATTTCGACTTAAAAAAAGAAGATTACAATGTACAATCTGTTGCCAAAATGTACGAAGAATTGTGCGTTGCTTTTGAAAAATACCGTAAAGGACAATACAAACTAAAAAGATACTGGACTGATAAACAGAAACAAGAATATCTAAAGAAACATAATTGTAATTTAGATGGATATATGCGAATTAACTATAAGCATACGTTAGATGAAGTTAGAAGTATCAAGTTTAAGCAAAATAAAGGTCAGCTTGCTTTAGTTAACAACTACGTTGTTAAACTCCCTTACTTAAAACGAATCATGGTCAAAGAATCGTTATCATTGTTGAAGAATAAGCAAATTCAAGAAGTATGTGTAGTAAGACGTCCAAATGGTGACTATGAATTACAGATTATTGTTAAGTTTCAAAAGACTAAGGACATTTCTAAAGAACAAGTTTCAAAAACTGTTGGATTAGACGTCAATATGGCTAATAATGATTTCTTTACCATTTCTGATGATAGGCATATTACTTGGACTAAAGAAGTTGAACAAAAGTACAACAAATTAGATAACAAGGCAAGAGCTTTGCAAACTGTGATTAATGCTCATAATCACGGTAACGACAATTCTAAAGTTGTTAAAATAGCTAAAAAATTACAAACTAAATCGAAGACTAAAATGGCAAACATTATTGACGAGTGGCAATTAACTGTTGCGAAGGAATTGGTAGAAAGTTATCCCGTTTTAGCAATGGAACAACTTAACAGTTTTGAAATGCGTTTGAGCAAGAGATATTACAAGAGTATTCGTAAGAATACCAACAATAAACTAGCAAAGATTCAACCAACTATGTTTAGAATTCAAATGGAATGTGTATACCAAAATGAAGGTGGCATTTTACTAGAAGTTAATAGTATTGATACTTCAAAGACATGTCATAAATGTGAGTATATTAATCATGATTTAAAAGTCGGTGTTAAGCAGTGGAAATGCCCTAATTGCGGAAAAGATTTAAACAGAGATTTGAATGCAACATATAATATCAGAGATTGGGCTTTGGACGTAAAAAAACACGCCGTATTGAAACAGCGTGCTAAATATCCGTTTTTAGATGAAAAGAATCTTGTAGAAATAATTTAGAATATTTTTTTGGTACAGACCCACCTTCCGACCTTAATTGGTATGGTGGCATGTTAGTAGTGGTACTGTCTGGGTTTGCCTAATTGAAATAGTATTAGGATAAAGACACCCTAACATGTTACTGGAGAAGTCGGAATCTCGTGAGAGATTCTAGAAACTCGGTATCTCTGATACCGAGTAGGTCAT
>NZ_DAIUCE010000083.1:0-7913 GCF_036846325.1 Ligilactobacillus sp.
AAGTACAAGGTTTCAAGCCTCTACAAGTACATGCATCTGCGCACCGGCGGCGTTGACGGTTCGGAAAACTGCTGCGCTCATGTCTACATGGACAGAAAGATTCATGACATCATCGGCTACGGCGTAGGAACGCCTGACGTCGGAGAAACGCCTCGGATTCTGAAGAACGGCGATTCCATCACACCGGACATCGAATCCTGGACCAGATACGTCAACAAGTGTCTTTACAACAAGGGAAGACAGCTCATCTACGACAACAAGACCCTGACGTTCACGGTCAGGGGACTCGCCTCACCCAAGACAGTTGACTGCAAGGACGTCTTAAGCGAACTGGACAAAATGGCAGGAAACTTTTCAAAGAGGCGCGTCTTCCTCGAAAGCGATTCGTCCACTGACGCCAGGGTCGATTATACTCTTGGTGTCTGGTACCAGGACGGTGACTCAACATCATGGTATAAATACGACTCTCTCAAGCTCAAGGGCAACAGGCTCGTCAAAAGCAGCCTGTCCACTCCAAGAGAATATCTATCGTACAACACGGAAGACACACTGGATTCAGTGCTGAACGACGGCGAATACGTGGAAATCAAGTAAGGAAGTGCATTTTAATGGACACATATCAGGAATTCATGAATCTCCAGCAGAAGTACCTTGCGAAACAGGCCATGCTCGAACAGGAATATCTGAGTGTTCTGAAGCAGACCGGATATCCGGTCTCACCGGAAGAGCTCGGAAGCATCCTGATTCAACGTCTGATAACCAAAATGGAAAATGAAGAGCTTCCGGCCGGAAAATCCGCCATGTCCATCAACAAGGCCCCGATTGAAGGATGCGAAATCTCACAGGAACTTGCAAGTTCCGTTCTCGACAGGAACATCATCCAGCAGCTCGGTGACGAGATTGAATACAACGGCGCCGGATCGTTCATAATCTGCGACGGTAGGAATGACATGCCGAAAAACCTCGGCATGTCCCGGGTCATCGTCAACAACATCGACGAAAAGAGGCGTCCGGCTGAAGCTTCTGCCTGGCTGACCGGAGAATGCCTCCAGAAGGCACCGTCATCAGCCGCTTACGCACCTCCCGGCTACATAGCCCAGTATACGCTGAAGAACGACGTCAATCTCTACACCCGCGGCCACCTGATTGCCGCAACATTCGGCAACGTGAACGGCGAGTGGAACGCCAAAACGAACAACCATCTGAACATCGTCACCCAGACCCAGTGGGCCAATCAGTCATCAACTGCAAGCAACAAGGGTCAGGCATACTACGAGAAGATACTGCGCAACATTCTGGCGACTGGAGGAGTCGTCAACTACCGTGTGCGCCCGCTCTATTCCGGCAAGAACAAGATTCCGTCAGGCAACCAGCTCATGGCCAGGTGGTTCTCGTTTGATGACAGCGGCCGGCCTGTAAATGAAGAAAGCTTCAACGTCTTCGTTCCAAACGTCCAGAACGGATGGGAGATTGACTACGCTTCGGGTCAGGCCAGAAAGGTCAGGAAAAAACAGGCCTCGTGACATGCAGAAAACGGAACCGCCATGACAGTTCCGTTTCTCTCTTGAATTAAATGAAGTGCCGGACAAAGGCGGTCGTAATTCGACTGATCTTGTCCGGCATTTTTCATAAAGTACAGTGCTGCGCATCGCCTGCTCAATCAGGGATTCAAGGCGGGATTACGGGCAAATCCCCAAAATCGCTGTTTTGCCCGTAATCGGAAGCTGGAATTTACGGTAAAAGTACATTTACTTCAACATTGCTGCCATGTCAGATTTTCTCAGTGCCCCGTCCCTGGATTTGAATGCCCGGCAGATGTCTGACCAAGAAAAAAACAAGTATGATTCGTAAAATGCAATTATGAATCATACTTGTTTTTGAATTTGAGACAGAATTTTTCAGTCCGTCTAATTAATTGTTGTATTTCCTTCCTTAAAACTTACCGGAACCATGAAGCGTCTGACGTCTTCGGGGGTTTTTCCGTTAATCTGGCTGTCCAGCAGCTCAGTTGTCTTCAAGGCTATTTTCTGAACGTTCTGCCTGATTGATGAAATGCCAAGGGCAGTGTTGACGTAAAGCATACCGCCGTCAAATCCGATTATCTGAATGTCCTCCGGCACTCTGATTCCGTCTCTTTCAAGCTGGTCCCTCAGGTGCAGTGCGGTTTCGTCGCAATAGGCAAAGACTCCGACCGGTCCGTTTTCTCTGAAGATTCTGACAATATCTGATGATATTTCCTCAACCGCACTGTTGAACTTTTCGGGAGTCCTTGATGACGGAACACTGAAAACTTCATATTTCATTCCCAGATTGTTGCACTGGTCAATAAAGCCGGACTGTCTTGCAATCATCGGAGAAAAGCCTTCGTGAGACGTTCCTATGTAGACGACGTGCCCCAAGTTGCGCCTCTTGAATTCATCTGCGGCCATCCTGCCGCCGCCGTAGTTGTCCGAAGTGACCAGAGGAAACATTCCTGTGTCATCCTTTTCAATCGACACAAGGGGAATGTTTGAAGGGACGTGGCTGTTCAGATCCGAGTAAGATATTGAAATTATGCCGGCAACTCTTTGTTCCTCCGCCATCGTTACATATGACTTTTCCAGCTCATACCTATTTTCCGAGATGCTGAGAATCATCTTGTATCCCTTTTCGTTCAAATACCGCTGAATCCAGAACGTCAGCTCGGAAAAGAACGGTGACCAGACAGTCGGAAGAACGAACACCACATACTTGGACTCACTGATTTTAAGCGCCCTGGCAGCATCATTTCTGACATAGTGCAGCTTCTCAATCGAGCGTCTGACCTTTTCCTCAACTTCCGGCCTGACCTTCTTGCCGTTAAGATAGTTTGAAACGGTTGCCACCGACACCTCGGCATCACGGGCCACATCCTTCATATTAGCCAACTGTATATGCTCTCCCTTCATACGGACGAAGGTAGATCACGTCATCAAGTCCGTCCGGTGCATCGGCATAGTTGCCAAGAAGAAGACGACCGCCCCGGCCCTTCAGCGGGACATCAAACCTGACCTTCCTGTCCGCAAATGAACACACAACCATAATCTCCTGTCCATTCAATTCTCTGACAAATGCAATGATATCAGAATCATCGCCCGCAATCAATGAGTAACTTCCGTCCGTGAGAATTTCATTGTTCCTGCGCAGTTCAATGACCTTCTGGTAGAAGCGGTATACGGAGTCATCGGAGGCAAGATCCTGTTCAACGTTGATTCTCTCATAGTCAGGGTTGACTTCAATCCATGGCTTAGCATTTGAAAAACCAGCATTCTGACGTCCGTTCCACTGCATCGGGGTTCTGCCGTTGTCACGCGTCTTTCTCCTGACCATTTCCAGGGACTTCTCCTCGGAGATGCCGAGACTGAGGAAATGCTCATAGGTGTTGTGTGCTTCGAGATCCTTCATTTCATCGATGGACTTGAAGTCGACGTTCGTCATCCCGATTTCCTCGCCCTGATAGATGAACGGCGTGCCCCGCTGCATCATGATCAGCATCGCAAGCATCTCGGCGGACTTCACGCGGTACCTGCCGTCAGAGCCGAAGCGGGAGACGATTCTCGGCTGGTCATGGTTGCCCAGATAATTGGAGTTCCAGGAAAGACCGCTCTGCCACATGTCGAGGTCATGTCTCAGGTCGCTCAGCTTGAACGAGACGTCGGAGTAACGCCCGTATTCACCATAGTCAACATGCATATGCTCGAACTGAAAGACCATGTCCAGTTCCTCACGCGAAGGATTGACGAACCTTTCTCCTTCCACAACGTCTGTATGCGGAGTCTCGCCGATTGTAATCAAGTCATATCTGCTCAGGACACGCTCGTACATCTCATGGAGATACCTGTGGATGTTCCTGCCGTTTGCAATACCGTAATAGTATGCACCGAATTCCTTGTTGTCGACAACCGGGGCATCCGTAAACACTTCAGGTTTCGAGATGAAGCTGATTGAGTCCATGCGGAACCCGTCGATTCCCCTGTCAGCCCAGAAGCGCATCGTGTCATAAATCGCCTCGCGCACCTTCTCGTTGTCCCAGTTGAGGTCAGGCTGTTCCCTGGCAAACATGTGCAGGTAGTACTGCCTTCTTTCCGGGCAGTATTCCCAGGCCGACCCGCCAAATGCAGAGCCGTGATTCGTCGGAGCGGAACCGTCTTCTTTCGGGTCACGCCAGATGTAGTAGTCGGAATACTCATTGTCTCTGCTCATCTTCGACTTCTCGAACCATTCATGCCTGTCTGATGTGTGATTGACGACAAGATCCATCACAATTCTGATTCCCTTTTCATGTGCCCTTTCAATCAGCTCGTCAACGTCGTCCATCGTTCCGTACTGCGGGTTGATCTTCCGATAATCGGAAATGTCGTAGCCGTTGTCGACCATAGGTGACTCAAAAATCGGCGTGAGCCACAGAATGTTGACACCAAGGTCATTCAAATAATCAAGCTTCTGGATGATTCCCCGAATGTCGCCAATTCCATCATCATTTGAATCATTGAAGCTCTGGACATAGATTTCATACACCACGCCCTTCTTCTTCCACTCATTCATCCTCATCATCCTCACTTAATGCATCCTTCAGTGCGGCATTGACATACTGAATCTGTTTTCTCGCCTCATCTACGATTTCTTCCACTCTCTCCTCCGTCACATATGAATCGGAAGGCTCCATCGTCAATGCCATCGCAAGTGACAGGTTCATTCCAGTCAGCACATGCGTGTGCGGACGGGCCGCATAGGGCATGAACTTCTGATTGACTGACCCAGCCATGAGATCTGTCAATACAATGACTTCATCCTCTGCGGGAATGTCTTTGAAGATTTCCTCAATCCTTCCCTCAATCGGTCTGTTGTCAACATAGGCCGTGACAACCACAAAGTCCGCGTCTTCTCCTTCAAAGAACTTCAATGTTTCCGCCATTCCGCCGGAAAGCATGGAATGGCTCGCAATAATAACATGTCTTTTCATAGTCTCTTCCTCACTCAAATCCTACTTGGCAATTCCAAGAATGCCGGTTGCAGCTCCGACCAGGCAGATCACAATGATCAGGACGATGATGCGCGTCGGCGTCCATGACTTCTTTCCAAGAAGCCAGTAAACGAGAATTGCCAGTCCAACCGGAAGCAGCCCCGGCATGATCTTGTCGAACACACCAGTCTGCAATGAAAGGGAAACTTTACCCGTTGCAAACTTGAGCGGTGTGTAGACCTTGACGACCGTAGGGATGAGCGATCCGACGACCATCAGTCCCATGATGGAAATGGCATCGGTAAAGATGTTGATTTTCTCGCCAAGGGTCGTGATCAGCTTTGTTCCTGACTCGTATCCGAGATTGCAAAGCCACATCTTGAGCCAGTAGAATGCAACGTACATCACCATCCAGAGAATGGCTCCGATTGCGTTCTTCTGCAATGCCATGTATCCCGCAATCGAACCCATGATTGTCGGAATGAGAATCCAGAAAATGGAATCGCCGACACCCGAAAGAGGTCCCATGAGCGATGTCTTGAGCGACTGAACGGCATCCTTTGCCTTGATTCCGTCCTCTTCCTCCATCGCAAGAGTTGCGCCCAGGATGACGTTTGCCATCTGAGGAGTCGCATTGAAGTAGTTGTAGTGGTTGTCCATCGCCTCAATGTATTCGTCATCATCCGGATAGATCTTGCGAAGGGCCTTGCGCATTGAGAAGGCAACCGAAGGCGCCTGCTGCGATTCGTAGTTGTAACCAAGACCGGCTGAGAAGATCCACCTTCTGAACATGCTCTTCCGTTCCCTGACTGTAAGCTTGTTGTCATTCATCAAAATCGTCTCCTTCCACTTCATCTGCCATCGTCTGTGCCTTGACCTGTGCTTCTGCCTTCTGAACGTTGCTCATGTAAACTGCGTAAGCTGCAGCCCCGCCAAGAAGTGCGATTCCCAAAACAGGAACCTTGAGGTATGCAGATACTACAAATCCGATGATGAGGTATGTCATGTATTTCTTGACCGGCATGTAACGAAGCAGCATGCCGATACCAACAACAGGAAGCATTCCGCCGGCAATCTGCAGGCCGTTCGTGAACCATGCAGGAATTACATGAAGAACAAGCTTGACAATTGGTGTACCGAACAGGACAACCAGGGTTACCGGAATGACATACTTCATCATCCACGTCACAACTGTCAGATAGAAGACGCCGTCCATCTTGGCAAACTTCTTTTCATGAAGCAGACGCTGTGACCAGTGTGCATAGAAGTTGTTGATGATTTTCAAGACAACGTCGAGCTGAAGCGTCAGCATGCCGACGGGAAGACCGACGGCAATCGCCGTGCCGGTGGAAGCACCGGTCCTGATTGCGAGATAGACGCTGACGATTGTGGCAACGCCGTATTCCGGAACAGACGATCCGCCGATACCCGCAACACCAAGTGACATGAGTTGGAGCGTGCCGCCGATGACAAGGCCCACGCCGGCGTTTCCCATTACCAGGCCGACGAGAAGGCCAATCGTAACAGGCCAGTTACCTGTGATTTGATTGCCGGTGCCGTTGTCCCAGGCCATATAGGCAGCAATCAGAATAACTAAGATATTCTGCAGAAAATCAGGCATGTTACTCCTCTCCCTTCTTCAGCAGATCATCAAGTGACATCTTGTCGTCTTCAGGCGTGTACTGCGCATAAATCTCGATTCCCTTCGTGCTGATTTCCTTGAGATCTTCGATTTCCTGACTGTCAAGCGCAATCCTTGAAGTAAACGGCTTTCTGTCCCTTTCCTCGAACATTGCTCCGAGGTCAATCGCCGGAATCTTCACTCCGCCCTCAATCATCTTGAGAAGTGTTCCAGGTTCCTTGACGAGAACAAAGACCGAATGCGAGTCATACTTGCCCTTGTTGAAATTGGCAATGGCCGTTTCCGTGTCAATGATTGACATGCCGGTCCCTGCAGGCTTGCTCATTCTCATCGTTGCCTTGATCATGTCGTTTCCGCTGATTTCGTCATCGACAACCATGTATCTCTTTGGATGAAGTTCCATGTTCCACTGGTTGACCGTCACACCGTGAACGAGTCTTTCATCGACTCTTGCTAAAACTACTGGCATAATAAGTTCCTCCTCATTCATAAAACGTTTAATAAAAAATAAAGAATAACATTGTAAAATAGCACTTTCTAACAACTTTAAACGTTTCAAGTTCTCTTTACGTATTTTATTATAATACCATAAAGCAAAAATGCAAGCGTTTTATTGTACTTTCCTGCGAAAAATTTTCACTTTACAAAAAAAGACAGGCGCCGCATGGCGTCTGTCCTCCGTGTCAATCTTCAATTTTCCTGACCAGCACGCAGTCATGCTGTTCGTCATCCCCCAGCATGAAGACGTGAGTTCCGACCTTTTCAAATCCGTACTTCTGATAGAAATGATATGCGCGCCGGTTCTGTTCCTCGACGCCAAGCCACATCATGGGCTTCTTCATTTCGCGTGCAACTGAGATGGCATGTTCCATCAGCGCCGCACCGACGCCGTGCCCGTGACATTCCTTCAAAGTGTAGATGCGCTGTACCTCAAGGGCATCGGGATAGTCCGGCTCCGTCTGGGAAGTTCCCCAGTTGACCTTGATGTAGCCGACGGGCCTGTTGCCGTCCATGTAGAAGTAACAGCGCGACGTTTCGCATTCAAGCTCAGACTTCAGGACGTCGAAGTCATAAGCCGTGTCAAGGTATGCCTTCATGTCCTCTTCGCTGTTTTCATGAGCGAAAGTGTCATAAAAGGTCCTTTTCGCAAGCTTCTGCAGGGCAAGAATGTCTTCTTCCGTATTCTCAACTTTTCTTATCATCGATCATCACCTCAAGGTTACATGATATCATCTATTTTTCCATTCCGCCAAGAACACGCCTGATTGTGAAGATGAACAGGATGAGCGT
>NZ_DAIUCE010000084.1:0-6644 GCF_036846325.1 Ligilactobacillus sp.
ATCGTCACTATTTACCGATTTTGCTCCATTGCAATCGCAAATCATCCTGTTTTTCGATTTAAGGCAAGGTTTCCCCCGGTCTCTTACATTTGAGTAAATTTTTTAATGATGCAATTTAAAAAAACGCAGCATTAGATTATATTAAGGTAAACCACCGGTTTTTTTGAAATATAGTAAAAAAATCATCAGGAAGGCTTAAATTTGCCGCCCAGATACCGATAATGAATGTGTAAGGGTTATGATTTTACTTTACACATGGTCTTTACAGGCTCCGCGCCTCTCATAAGCGGATTGCCTGCACTGACGCATTCCCCAAAATCAACAACTAACTAACTGACTTGCCGCCATTTATTCGATGGCGGTTTTTTTGCATTTAAAAAGCTGAGAAATCAATTGATATCTTCATATTCTCCGCTGATTTCATTCAGCTTTTTAGCTTTTTGGGTTGACGAATTGAACTGATACATTCCCTTTAAATTGGAGACCTGCGTGTTGGAATCGCTGGTATGGCGGATTTCAATCTGATAGTTGTCCTTTGAAGTTTCCTGCACATAATACTGATCACCGGCTTCTTGAGGAATCTTCGTCGCTGTTCTGAATGAATTCAAAACTTCATCATTCGTCATCGAAGACGCAAACGATGAAACTTCTGAATTATCCGCAGACGAAATGTCACTTCCCGTTGCCTTCTTATACTGTGAGCTCATCAGTTTGGAATTTCTGGCATTCGTGTATCCAGACTCGGAACTTGCGCTGTCAGCTTTACTGATGGACTCATTTTGTGCCTGTGCAATCAGAGAATCATATCTGGAAGCCTTATATTGCAAATTTTCAACCGCCTGATAGCTGTTCGAAAGCGAATTAAGCGCCTGCAGGCTTCCGCCGGCTTCAGAATATTTGCCGGCTTTGTAATAAGCCGTCACGTCCTCATAATAACGATTTGCCAGCTGGATAATCTGATATTCGCGCTGAACTTTTTTAATCTGCTTGACGAGCGCATCCGGACTCGTGACGTTGTCCAGATTTGCCAGGTTTTTTTCAGCTTCTTCAACATCGTTCCCGGTCAGAGCCTTTTTGGCAGCCAGAAGATACTTCAGATTGTCACGCAATTTCTGTGCCTTGACAGACAGTTTTTTTTCATCGACTGCTTTCAATTCGTAATATGCCTGTTTGTTATCGCCCGTTTCAAGATTGGAAATCGCCGTTTGATAAGCCGTATTTCCGTCATTTCCGACCGTGGCCTTATTTTGCCTTTCGCCGCATCCGACAAGCACCAGTGCCAGCATTGCCGCTGATGCCACCTTAACTGCATTTTTAAAGAATTTCATTGATTTCACCCCTTCTAAAAATCATTACCCTTGCGCTTCTGGTTGATTTTTCTTCCCATCAGATAGGTCGTAATCCAGATAACAAGAATTACCGCAACGGCCGAGTACAAAACTGCCATGCATTCACTGACGAAGATTTTCGAATTCAAATAGTATCCGAAACTGGCATTCAGTTTGTAAAGCAAAATGAACAGTGCCAGATCCCCGCCGAACATTCCAAAAAACAAAGTATTGAACGTCATGCCCATAATTTGAAAGCCAATCGTGCGCCCGCTTTTGAAAATCTCCGCGATTGTAATTCCGGGATTCTGCTCGCTCAATTCCTCCAGACCGCTTGAAATTGCCACTGCAGCTTCAGCAATTGCTCCAAGCGTGCTCAAAACGGTCGTTGAAATCAAAATAGTCTCAAAATTGGCACCGACGAGCAGATTGAAAGCTTCGATTTCTTCAGATTGCTCATTTGAAAAGCCCTTGATCTGGGCAAAATAATCCAGGGGAACGATCAGCAACAGCATTATGACCATTACGATCAGCGTTGCAAGGAATGCCGTATTCGTTGAAGTCTCGTTCTTGCTGCCCATAAAAATCGTGATTGCAAGAATGCATACCCCGGCAAAGAAAGTCACGCCGATTGCAGAAATTCCGCCGGTAATCAGGATGACGGCCGCAAACAGAATCAGAAAATTGAAGGCGACGCTCAAAAATGACGTAAAACCGCTTTTTCCACCCACAAGTATCATCAAAACCATCAATATGAGCGTTAACAGACTAATCGTTGACATCCTGAGCACCCCCTAAGACTTTCGCGCTGAGAAAGCTTGCGCATGGAATGACCAGCGTTACTCCTATGCCGCTGATCAGCGTCTGCACGATTCCAAGCGCCATTGTCCATTCGAACGTATAAGCAATGCTGTTTCCCGTTTTAAAATACAGAATTGACATCGTAAAGGTTTCCGCAAAGAAAATCATCAAAAGCACGTTGACCAAGGGACCCATTATCGATCTTCCAACTGCCATCCCTGATTTGAAAAGCTGTCTTTCGCCGATTTCTTCATCCGTTCTCTTCATCTCAAACAAAGTTGAAACTATGTCTGTTGCAGCATCCATAACCGTCCCTAAAAGTCCGATGACGGTTGCGGCAAGAAAAAGCTGCTTCGGAGATTGAGTCGCATAATCGAGTGCTTCATAGTGCACGCCCTTGCCGTCAGTGACGTTCATCGCAATCAGTCCGATCAAAAGCGCAGTCACCGTTCCGGAAACAACAGATGCGCAAGTCACGAACCATTGCCTGTTGAATCCAATCACAAGCCAGAGGGAAAGAACCGTGAAAATCAGCGCTGCCACTGCAAACAACCAGAAGAAGTTCGTCAGATTAAGCATCACGTCAAGCTGAACGAATATCAGGAAGACGACAAAATTGACTGCCACGCTCAACAACGTTTTCAAGCCATTGAGTTTCATCGTTGCATATAATAAGACAACAACAAGCCACAACAGCATTACCAGATAAACGTCGCGCTTATAGTGAGAAATCGATGAGTTCAAATTTCCCTGATGCTTTTTGATCGTCAAAAAAACCTGATTTCCGACTTTATATTCCTGATCCAATCCACCTGATTGCGAATAGGTATTTCTTAATTTGACAATCCTGCTTCGATACTTCCCGTTCAAGATTTTAAAGGTTACTTCCTGAACCGTTATTTTGTCTTGATTATTGAATGTATCCTTAGTTCTGCTGACTGATTTAACAGAAACGTTCTCGACTTTTCCCACCGGTTGTTTATAAAGAAAAGCATCATTGCTTGCAAATATATATAAAATCAGCCCGCTGAGAACAATTAAAAGCATTTTTAACAGATCTTTCCTGTCAAATGATTTTTTCATTATTAATCACCCCAAGCTTCACTTTTAAGATACCATTTTGCCTTAAAGAATTAAAGAAAATATTGCAATGAAAATATTTGCTTGTCTTTGTGTTAACTTAATAATAAAATTAGGTTAACTAACAAAAGGACGTTATACCATGGAAACAATCGAAAAAGTATTCAACTTACTGACCGAAACTCCTGAATACGTTTCAGGGCAAAAAATAGCAGACGAACTCAACATCTCGCGGACAGCCGTCTGGAAAGCCGTCAGTTCCCTAAAACAACGAGGCTTTTTAATTGAGGGCAAAACACGGATGGGCTATCGCTATCTTCCGTCAATGAAATTGAACGAAGATGAAATCAGACGATATCTTGATCCTGCGCTGGACCTGACTTTTGAAACATATGAGCAAATCGAATCAACCAACGATTTCTGCAAAAAACTGGTACTCGATTCAAAAACATCAAAACCGCACATCGTTTTGTCGGAACAGCAGACAGGCGGTCACGGCCGCTATGGACGGAGCTTCTTTTCTCCAAAAGGCGGTGGAATCTACCTGAGCATTCTGCTGAAAATCAACAGCGCCCGAATTGATCCGGGACTGCTGACTATTTCCTCATCGCTTGCAGTCGTTAAGGCTTTGGAAAAACTGTTTCGCATCAATTGCCAGCTCAAATGGGTCAATGATATCATCGTCGATAATCGCAAAGTTGCCGGCATCCTGGTCGAAGGCGCGACTGATTTTCAATCGGGGGCAATGGATCACGTGATTATCGGGCTTGGGATGAACTACATGACTGATCCGGAAATTTTCCCTGAAGCCATCAGGAATCGTGCCGGATCTCTCAGAAAATACGCCCATTGTTCAGACGTCAGCAGAAACAGGCTCATCGCAGTCTTTTTAAACGAGTTTTTCAAAATATACCCAAATTATCAGACCGGGGATTTCATGAACGAATACCGCAAGCGTTCAAACATCATCGGAAAACAGGTCTCCATACTCGTTTCCAACCGAGTCGTTTCAGGAACGGTCAAAACAATCGATGACAAAGGCCGGATTGTCTTGACTGACGGTACCGTCCTCGTGTCAGGCGAAGTTACAAAGATTAGAGAAAAAGGTTATGATTTGCATAATTGATGAACGCTAGTCTATAATTATACGTAACATCAGGAGAGAAGGTAATGATTATGAAAACATCTGAGAAAGTTCTTCAGCTTCTTTTGAAAAAACAGGCTTTCCTGTCAGGACAGGAACTGGCAGATGAGCTCAATGTTTCAAGAACCGCGGTTTGGAAAGCCATCCAGTCGCTTCAGGAAGAAGGTTATCAAATCGAAAGCAAGCCGCGAATCGGGTATCGTTATATTGAGGGCTTGAAACTGAGCGAGGCATCAATCAGACGCTTCTTGAATCCTGAACTTGATTTGAATTTTGAAATTTATGATACGATCGATTCTACGAACAATCGCTGCAGTCAAAAGGCCATGGATCCTGAAACGAAAACCCCGCTCGTTGTTATTTCCGACAGTCAGGAAGCCGGCCACGGACGTTACGGACGTCCTTTCGCCTCACCTGTCGGCGGCGGAATCTACATAAGCATCCTGCTTGATAACGACGATCCCGACTTCAATCCCGGTCTGTTGACGACCGCAACCGCCATTGCCGTTACCAGAACGATTGAAGAACTCGTTCATGCCAGGTGCGAAATCAAGTGGGTCAATGACGTTCTTGTCGACGGCAAAAAAATCGTCGGCATTCTGACTGAGGGCGTTGCAGACCTTGAAACTCAGCTCATCAAGCACATCATAGTCGGAACGGGAATCAACTACCTGACCGACCCGCTTGAATTTCCAGAAGAAATCAGACAGCGTGCAGGTTCTCTCAGAAAATACACGATTGATTCCGACGTCAGCCGCAATGCCTTCATTGCCGGCTACCTCAACGAATTCTTCTCGCTCTACCAAAACTATAAAGATGCTGACTTCATGGATGAATATCGTGCTCATTCAAACACCATCGGAAAAGACGTCACCATCAACCGCTCCGGTCAAACTTCTGAAGGTCACGTTGCCACCATCGATAATCAGGGACGTCTCGTCTTGTCATCAGGTGAAATTCTCTCTTCAGGAGAAGTCACAAAAATCAGAAGCAATTCCTGATCATCTTTGGCAAATTTAGAAAAATCCTGAAATTGAAAACTCGGATGACTTGCGACTAAGTGCAAATCTCATCCGAGTTTTTGTGTACGCACGACAATCTTTCGCTATGATGGAAATAACCGGAAAAAGTCGTTTTTCATGTATCCAGATTTCATTCCGGTAAATTTGAGCAGGGACCTGACATACTGACTGAGCGTGTGACGGCCGGCACTGCATTTTATAAAAAAGGCCGGGACAGCCCGGCCTTTCAATCAAAAATTTCAGTAATCAGAATTATACCTGGCGGCATCCATCAGTTTCAAGAATCCGTCAGAGCTGAAGAAAATCATAAACGATCCCACACCAAAGGCGCACAAACCAATGATCCAGAATAATTTCTGAGGCATTGAGAAGTAATTCATAAGCAACGAATTGAATTCCCCAACGGAATTGTCATTTGAAACGGATGCATTGGACAAAGACGCCAGCAGGGCAATCAAAATCGTACACAGGCTGGCAATGAACATCATTTCGCCAAAATATCTCATGACCTTTCTGACGTCATTTCCATTACGGAAATAATATACGAACATCATTGCCAAGATGACGGCAATCGAAATCAAAGGCACGTAATTCAATTTCATCTTAGCGGAAAGAAACATCTTCTGAGCATCAAAGATACCGGAATTTCTCAACTTCACTCTAAAATACCCGGCGGCATTTTCCCTGTAATTTGCATGAAAGTTATACAATTGCTGCTGAGTTGCCTTGATGCGTCCGTCCTTGATTGCCCTTCTCAAATTATCTTCAGACATCTTCGAAAAAAGCTCGACATTGACTAACTCGCTCTTTCCTCTGCAAAAACTCTTCGTAGTCTCACATAAAAGCCTGCTCGTCTGGGCGCTCGTCAAGGACATCTTCTGTGCCTGACTGCCTGAAAAATTAACGCTCTGTGCACAGTATACGAGAACTTCATCATAAATTCTCCTATACTCCTGAACATATCTTGATTGTCTATTTTGCTTTAACAAATACGATTCATTTAAAACAGTTCCCTCAAAAGAAATCGAAACAAAGCAAACAACCATGGCAAATATGACTACAAAACCGCATATGAAATTCTGTAGCAGCATCTTACCATTTATACGTGTCACGCCTGTTCCCCCCTAAATCCTAAAAAAACATATTAAGCTACGGACACCAGGCATTTCTCATTATCCCTTAATCGATTCCCTACATATTGCTGACTCAAAGAAATACCTCATTAAAGATAAAGAAACTCTAAATTAAAACTACAGTTCCATTCTATAT
>NZ_DAIUCE010000084.1:6709-7710 GCF_036846325.1 Ligilactobacillus sp.
ACCAGGTGATCGGCAATCGTTGAAATGAACTCGTGGTCGTGCGACGTGAAAATGACTGAACCATTAAACGATACCAGAGCGTCATTCAACGAGGTAATCGACTCAAGATCCAGGTGATTCGTCGGATCATCCAAAAGCAGGGTATTTCCCTGTTCAAGCATCATCTTGGACAGCATGCAGCGCACTTTTTCGCCCCCGGACAAAACTTTGATCTGTTTTTGAATATCATCGCCTGAAAAAAGCATCTTTCCCAAAAATCCGCGCAGAAAAGTATTGTCGTTCTGTTCTTTGGTGGCATATTGTCTGAGCCAGTCCAAAATGGACAGCTCTTCGTCATTGAAGTTTGCATCCAGGTCACGCGGAAGAGAACTCGTAATTACGGTCTGACCATACTTGACAGTCCCGGTATCAGGTTCAAGCGTTCCTGCCAGAATCTGCATCATAGTCGTCTGTGCCAAATCGCTTTTGGACAGAATTGCGGCCTTTTCTCCCGGACGAATCATGAAATTGATGTTATCCAGAATCTTCACCCCGTCAATCGTCTTTGAAACATTTTCCACGCGCAGCAAGTCATTGCCAAGGTCACGCTGTGCTTCAAACTTGACAAACGGATATTTGCGAGAAGAAGGTTTGATATCGTCCAAAGTGATTTTCTCAAGCTGTTTCTTGCGGGAAGTAGCCTGCTTTGACTTTGACGCATTCGCTGAAAAGCGTGCGATGAAATCATTGAGTTCCTTGATTTTCTCTTCTTTTTTGGCATTGGCGTCAGCACGCATTTGAGCTGCCAGACGACTCGACTGAAGCCAGAAGTCATAGTTTCCGACATACATTTTGATTTTGCCAAAATCAACGTCGCACATCTGCGTGCAGACCTGGTTCAGGAAGTGACGGTCATGAGAAACGACAATCACGATTTTGTCATAATCGGCCAGAAAATCTTCAAGCCAGCTGATTGTTGCAACGTCAAGACCGTTTGTCGGTTCGTCAAGCAAAAGAATGTC